>NZ_JBIUXX010000018.1:7128-26737 GCF_044744235.1 Pseudomonas sp. NPDC087346 | reverse complement strand
AGGCTCGCTCCCACAGGTTTTGTGAGTTGCCTCAAATCATCTGCACAGCGCAATCCCTGTGGGAGCTGGCCTGCCAGCGAAAGCGGTGTGTCAGGCACCGGATGTGTTGACTGACACGACGCTATCGCGAGCAGGCTCGCTCCCACAGGTTTTGTGAGTGACCTCAAATCATCTGCACAACACAAATCTCTGTGGGAGCTGGCTTGCCAGCGAAAGCGGTGTGTCAGCACCGGATGTATCGACTGAAACGACGCTATCGCGAGCAGGCTCGCTCCCACAGGTTTTGTGAGTTGCCTCAAATCATCTGCACAGCGCAATCCCTGTGGGAGCTGGCCTGCCAGCGAAAGCGGTGTGTCAGGCTCCAGATGTGTTGACTGACACGACGCTATCGCGAGCAGGCTCGCTCCCACAGGTTTTGTGAGTGGCCTCAAATCATCTGCACAACACAAATCCCTGTGGGAGCTGGCTTGCCAGCGAAAGCGGTGTGTCAGACACGGGAGGTATTGACTGACACGACGCTATCGCGAGCAGGCTCGCTCCCACAGGGAGAACAAATAGCTAGCCCTTGATCAATGCACTTCTTCGAGGTCGTCGTGCAGCAGGCCGAAGATCTGTCGTTTCATGTCGATGAACGAGCGTTCCATGACCATGTCCAGCGTGCGCGGACGTTCGATAGGCACGTCGAGGATCTGCTTGATCCGCCCCGGCCGTGCGCCCATCACATAGACTCGATCACCGAGCAGAATCGCTTCGTCGATATCGTGGGTCACAAACAACACAGTCTTCTTGCTGTTACCCCAGACCCGCAGCAACAGTTGCTGCATCTGCAAACGCGTCTGGCTATCCAGTGCGCCGAACGGTTCATCCATCAAAAGGATCTGCGGGTCATTGGCCAGTGCGCGAGCAATCGCCACCCGTTGCATCATGCCGCCCGAAAGCTGTTTGGCGTAGCTGTCGGCAAACCCGGCAAGCCCGACTTCGTTGACGTAGTAATCGACGATCTCCTTGCGCCGCGCCGCCGGCATGCCGCGACGCTTGAGGCCGAACTCGACGTTCTGCCGCACGGTCAGCCACGGAAACAGCGTGTAGCTCTGGAAAACCATGCCGCGATCCGCGCCCGGGCCCTGCACTTGCTGGCCGCCGACATAGATCTCGCCGGAGGTCGGCTCGGCCAGACCTGCGGTGAGGTACAACAGGCTGGATTTGCCGCAACCCGATGGCCCGACCAGCACCGCGAACTGCTGATCCGGCACCTCGAAAGACACCTGCTCCAGCGCGGTAAACGTGCCGCCGTCAGGCTTCTTGTAACGCAGGCTGACCTTGTCCACCTGCAAGCGAGGGGCGGCATGCGGCGCGGTGACCACCGGTTCGATGAAACGATGAGTGGCAGCGGTTACTGAGCCCATGCGGCGATCCTCAAACGTAGGAAACGAAACAGTTGATCGGTGAACAGGCCCAGCAGGCCAATGATGGCGATGGCCAGAAAGATCACATCGACCTGAAAGCCGCGCATGGCCTTGAGGCTCAGATAACCCAACCCGCTGGATGCAGCCACCAGCTCGGCAACCACCAGATAGGTCCAGGCCCAGCCCATGGTCACGCGCAAGGTGTCGAGCACACCGGGCACCGAGGCTGGCGCGATCACATGCAGCACTGCGTCGAGGCGGTTGGAGCCCAAGGTGTAAGAGGCATTCACCAGATCCTTGGAAACTCCCTTGGATACGTCAGCGATCATCACCAGTTGCTGGAAGAACACGCCGAAGATAATCACCGAGACTCGCTGCTCCAGACCGATGCCGATCCACAGGATGAACAGCGGCACAAAGGAGGTCACCGGCAGGTAGCGAATGAAGTTCACCATCGGTTCAAGAAACGCCTGAACGATGCGAAAACTGCCCATCAGCAAGCCAATCGGAATCGCCACCAGCGACGAGACGATAAACCCGACCATCACCACTTCGACACTGGCCCAGACATGCTGGCCGAGCGTGCCGTCACGGCTCAGGCGCACGGCGGCCTCGACCACCGCGCCGGGCGTCGGCAGGAACATCCCCGGGACAATTCCGCCATACGACAAACCGGCCCACAGCCCGATCAATAACAGCCAGGCCAGACCGCTCGCGCCCCACACCACTTGTACCGGCAAACCGGTCTTGGGCGTCAGGCAGCGGCTCAGCCACGAATTGCGCTTGAACATGCAAACCTCCTAGAGCGGGCTGACGAAACGGTTGTCGACCAGATCGTCATGGCTGACGTTGTAGGGTTTGCCTTGCAGCTCGCTGGCGGTTTCGTTGGCCAGTTTGATCAGTGCCGCGCTGTCACCCGGATTGCCCGGTGAGCCGAGCAGTTTTTCGCTCATGGCCTGATCGTAGAAGCGCACGCCTTTGGCAGCAGCCGCCAGCTCCTTGGGATCGGAGAGATAGCCGCCGACACCTTTGGCCATGATCGCGTAGGCCTCTTCCGGATGTTCCTGGGTGTACTTCACCGCTTTGTAGAGTCCGGCCACCAGCGCCTTGACGTCTGCCGGTTGTTTTTCGATGACGGAGCAGTTCAGCGCCACCACATCGACAATCACTCCCGGCGTGCTGCTGCTGTCGATCAACACCTTGCCCTGTTGTCGGTCACGGACCATCGACAGATGCGGTTCCCAGGTCACGGCGGCCGGTACACGACCTGCGATGAACGCGGTAGCGGCGTCGTCAGCCGTCATGTTCTGCACGGTGATGTCGCTCATTTTCATGCCGTTCTTTTTCAGCAGATACGAGAGCCAGAACTGCGAGGTCGAGCCTTCGTTGACGGCGACGGTCTGGCCCTTGAGCTCTTGCAGGTTCTTCACGTCCTTGCCGACCAGCACGCCGTCGCCACCGTGGCTGTCATCCAGTGCGGCGACAGCCTTGAAGCAGAACTGCGGGCGATACTTGAGCACTTCGTCGATGGTCGAGGCCGACCCGGACAATTGCCCCGACGCTTGCGCAGCCATGTACATCGAAGCCTCTTCGACCACTGGCAATTCGACGGTCAGACCGTTTTCCTTGAAGTAGCCCAGATCCTGAGCCAGATACAGCGTGCCATAGCCGACCCAGGTCGTATGGCCAATGGAAAGCGTACCGGCCTGCGCGCCGGAGGCGACTGTTGCGGCCAGGGCGGTAATCACCAAAGGATGGGTGAGACGGAGACACAAGGACTTGATCATGGAGCACTCCCGACGCTGTTGATTTAGTTTTGTCATGGGCAGTACGGCCGGCCCCTGTGAAGTGAATCGACGCTGCGGTCTCTGCTGGACTCTGGCGTGCAACTCTGGGGCTGGCGAGATCGATGGTGGCCCATGTGCGGGCTCAGGAAAATCAGGAAATTGTTGGCTGCGAACCATGAAAAAACTGCTTAGCTCGCACTGTAAAAGAGCCTGATTGATGGGGATGCACAGGGCGGGTGCAAGCCGGGGAAAATGCATTGAATAGGTGAATGCAATCGCGAGCAGGCTCACTCCTACAGGGGACTTGTGATCGACACGAACCCTTTGTAGGAGTGAGCCTGCTCGCGATAGGGCCGACGCGGTATCAGCGCAATTGAAACCAGGTGGTTTTCAACTGGGTGTATTTGTCGAACGAGTGCAACGACAGGTCGCGACCAAAACCGGACTGTTTTCCGCCACCAAATGGCACCGTCACGTCCAGCGCATCCACCGTGTTCACCGACACCGTACCCGCCCGCAACTGCCGTGCAACGCGATGCGCACGATTGAGATCGTCGGTCCACAGCGACGCCGCCAGACCATAGACACTGTCATTGGCCAGACGCAGCGCCTCGGCCTCATCGTCGAACGGCACTACCGCCAGCACCGGGCCAAATACCTCGTCACGGAACAGCGTCATGTCCGCTCGCACGCCGGTAAAAATCGTCGGTTCGATAAAGTTGTCAGAGCCATTGAAGCGCGTCTGTCGACCACCACAGACCAGCATCGCGCCTTGTTGCTCGGCCTCACGAATGAAGCGCATCACGCCCGCAGTCTGACGATTGTCGACGATGGCCCCGGCGCGACTCTGCGGATCGAGCGGGTCGCCCGGTTGCCAGCGTTCGGCCTGCGCTTTCAGGCGCTCGACAAACTCATCATGGATCGAGCGCTGCACCAGCAACCGCGAATTGGCCGAGCAAACTTCGCCCTGATTGAAGAAGATGCCGAACGCAGCTTTTTCCGCCGCCAGATCCAGATCCTGACAATCGGCGAACACCAGATTGGCGCTCTTGCCGCCGCACTCCAGCCACACCTGCTTGAGGTTCGACTGCGCCGAATACTGCATGAAATATTTGCCGACCTGAGTCGACCCGGTGAACACCAGACAATCAATGTCCGCGTGCAACCCCAGCGCTTTGCCGGTCTGCTCACCGAGCCCCGGCAGCACGTTCAGCACACCCGCAGGCAGCCCGGCCTCCAGCGCCAGCTCTGCCAGACGCAATGCCGAGAACGGTGACTGTTCAGCGGGTTTGAGAATCACCGAGTTGCCTGCCGCCAGTGCCGGTGCGAGTTTCCACGCCGCCATGTCCAGCGGGAAATTCCATGGCACCACAGCGGCGACTACGCCCAGCGCTTCGCGAGTAATGGTTGCCAACACATTGGACGCTGCGGGGGCGATCTGATCGTAAAGTTTATCGAGGCTTTCCGCGTACCAACGGAACACCCCAGCGGCACCCGGCACGTCGATGTTATAGGCATCCATCACCGGTTTGCCCATGTTCAGCGAGTCGAGCAATGCCAACTCTTCACGATGGGCCATCAACAGATCGGCCAGCCGCAGCAGCACCTGCTTGCGCTCGGCGGGTGAGCGTTGCGACCAGTCGCCCGCGTCGAACACCTGCCGCGCGTTGCGCACCGCCGCATCGACATCGGCCTCGCCGCACGCTGCGACGTTGGCCAGAAGCTGGCCGGTGGCGGGGTTGATCGCGGCAAAGGTCTGCCCCGATTGCGCCGCGCAGTGTTTGCCGGCGATCACGGCTTGATCGGGAAACTTCAATGCAACGGCCTTGCGCTGCCAATCTGCAAGCTCGAACACGTTCAGATGCTCCATGGGCTTTATTGTGCTCCGATGGTCGCTCAGCCCCGGGCGCGCTAAAAATAGTAAAAATGTCTTCGCAGCTAATGAAAAAACTGGGCAAACGGTTCACCTGAACGGTGCATAGATGGCTAAGGTTCAAGGACAAAAACATCGTCGAGCAACGGACGCAGCGGCGCATAAATTGCTTGAAAGTCGAGTCCGCTCGTCCTGAGGTTTGCCGTGGCCGCTTACAATTTGCGTCAGTTGAAATACTTCATCACCACCGTCGAATGCGGCAGCGTCGCCGAGGCCTCGCGCAAGCTGTACATCGCCCAACCGGCGATTTCCACCGCAATCAAGGCGCTGGAAGACAGCTTCGGCGTACAACTGCTGATCCGCCATCACGCCCAAGGGGTTTCCCTGACACCAAGCGGTGCACGCTTCCTGCGCAAGGCTCAGGAGCTGTTGCGCATGGCCAAGGAGTTCGAGCAGAACGCCTTGGCCGACAACGATGTGGTGGGCGGACAGATCGATATCGGCTGTTTCGAAACCGTCGCGCCGCTTTACCTGCCGCAGTTGATCGCCGGGTTTTCCGCGCTGTATCCGGGAGTGAAAATCCGCATCCGCGACGGCGAACAACAAGAGTTGGTGCAAGGCCTGACGTCAGGCGCTTTCGACCTGGTGATCCTCTACGAACACGAACTCGATGCGACCATCCAGACCGAACCGCTGATGCCGGCGCAGCGACCTTATGCGCTGCTGCCGGCCGACCACCGCTTCGCCCAGTACAAACAAGTGTCGCTGCGCGATCTGTGTCTGGAGCCGATGATTCTGCTGGACGTGCAACCGAGCCGAACCTACTTCGTCAGCCTGTTCGAAGAACTCGGGCTGACCCCGCGAATCGAGTTCAGCTCACCGTCGATCGAGATGGTTCGCGGCATGGTCGGTCAGGGTTTCGGCTTCTCGGTGCTGGTCACCCGGCCGCACTCGGAATGCACCTACGACGGCAAGAAAGTGGTGTGCGTGGAGATTGTCGAGGACGTCACCGGTTCCGGTCTGGTGGCGGCGTGGCTCAAGCGCGGGCAACTGACCAAACCGGCGCAGCTGTTCGCCGACTACTGCCGCGAGCAACTGACGGGCGGGGCTGCGATCTTTTGATCTTCAGGTTCCCCGAGGCTTGGCGCGGGCAGTGGCCTCAGCCACCAACGGATCATCCGGCCAATAATGCTTGGGATACCGTCCCTTCAGATCCTTCTTAACCTCGGCATAGGTGCTGCGCCAGAAGTTCGCCAGATCCTGCGTCACCTGCACCGGGCGTCGCGCCGGGGACAACAGGTGCAACTTGACCACCTGCCGGCCACCGGCAATCCGTGGTGTATCGGACAAACCGAACAGCTCCTGCAACCGCACCGCGAGAATCGGCGGCTGCTCACTGTAATCCAGACGAATCGAAGAGCCGGACGGCACGCTGATGTGATGCGGCGCCAGCTCATCCAGCTTCTGCGGCAGCGGCCACGGCAACTGATTACGCACGATGCTCGACAGGTCGAGGTTGGCGAAGTGGCTGAGCCGCGAAACCTTGCCCAGATACGGCATCAGCCAATGTTCGAGATTTTTCAGCAGCGCGGCATCGCTGACATCCGGCCACTGGCTTTCGTCCGAGGTGTTCAGATCGAGTTGGCGCAACAGTGCAACTCGTGCCTGCCACTGGCGAAGTTCCGGGGTCCACGGCAGCAACTCCAGACCCTTGCGCCGCACCAGATTCACCAGCGCCTGACTGCGTGCGTTTTCGTCGAGACCGGTCAGCGGTTCACGGCTCAGAATCAGTTCGCCGACCTTGCGCTGACGCTCGGCACGCAACACGCCTTCGCGCTCGTCCCAGTCCAGTTGATCGACGCAACGCACCTGCTCGGCCAACACCGAATCGAACAGCGCCGGATCGAAATCCGCCGCCAGATAAATCCGTTCTTCGCGCTGGCCCTGACGACTGCCGAGATCAGCGATGACGATCCACGACTCCTTCATCAGGCTGTCGGCTTCGGCGAACAACGCGGCGCGACCGTTGGCCAGACGATATTCTGCGCCACCGGCACGCCGCTGCTGAGCAACGCGATCCGGATAGGCCAGCGCCAGCAAGGCACCGAGCCAGCGCGGATGATCGGGATCGCTGACCGGCTCGCTCGCCTTGCCACGCAGGTAACCACGATACTGCCGCGCCAGTTGCCGCGCTCGCTGCACGCCACCCTGCGCGCCGCGCGCCGCACGTTCTTCGCCGGACAACAACACCAGTCGACTGTGCAGATCGGCGCCGGCACCGCGCAAGATATCGCGCTCGCCGAGCAACGCGGCGACGTCGCAGGCCATGTTGGCCAAGCCCAACGCCTGACCGCGCAACAACAGATGACCGATGCGCGGATGCGCCGGCAACTCGGCCATGGCCTGACCGTGCGAGGTCAGCGCGTCGCCATCCAGCGCGCCCAGCCGTTCGAGCAAATCCTGCGCCTGTGCATAAGCCGCTGCGGGCGGAACATCGAGCCAGACCAACTCGCCCGGCGTGACACCCCAACGCCCCAGTTGCAGCGCCATCCCGGCGAGATCCGCCGAGAGGATTTCCGCACTGCCATAAGCCGCCAGTTGATCGTGCTGATCCTGCGACCACAAGCGATAGCAAACCCCCGGCTCCAGTCGCCCGGCCCGGCCCGCACGCTGGGTGGCGCTGGCCTTGGAGATGCGCTGGGTGTCGAGGCGAGTCATGCCGCTGCCCGGATCGAAACGCGGTACTCGCGCCAGCCCGGCGTCGATCACCACACGCACACCGTTGATGGTCAGGCTGGTCTCGGCGATGTTGGTCGCCAGCACCACTTTGCGCTGTCCGGCAGGAGGCGGATCAATGGCGGCGCGCTGGGCATTCAGATCCAGTTCACCGTGTAGCGGGCACAACAGAACGTCTTTGCGCTCGCCAATTGCGTCGTTCAGTTGTTGATGGACGCGGCGAATTTCTGCTTGTCCCGGCAGGAACACCAACAGGCTGCCGGTTTCATCATTGAGTGCTTCGAGCACGGTCTGAGTTACGCGCTGATCAATGTATTCGCCGGGCTGAAACGGTCGGCCCCAGCGCATGGTCACCGGGAACATCCGCCCTTCGCTGCGCAGAATCGGCGCGTCGTCGAGCAGGCTAGCCAGGCGTTCGCCTTCGAGAGTCGCCGACATCAGCAAAATCTTCAGCGGCTGTTCAGCTCGAAACAGTTCGCGACCATTCAGACTGAGCGCCAGCGCCAGATCGGCGTCGAGACTGCGTTCGTGAAATTCGTCGAAGATCAGCAGGCCCACGCCTTCCAGCGCCGGACCATCCTGCAAACGCCGGGTGAGAATGCCTTCGGTGACCACTTCGATGCGGGTATTGGGGCCGACCTTGCTGTCGAGGCGGATGCGATACCCGACGGTTTCCCCGACTTTCTCGCCCAACTCGCTGGCCAATCTCTCGGCAGCCGCACGCGCCGCCAGACGACGCGGTTCGAGCATCAGAATGGTTTGCCCGGCCAGCCACGCTTCATTGAGCAGGGCCAAGGGCACGCGGGTGGTTTTACCGGCGCCGGGCGGTGCTTCGAGCACAGCCTCGTGGCGTGTCGCCAACGCTTCACGCAGGGCGGGTAAAACTTCATCGATTGGCAGAGAGATCATGCTGGCTCCAAAACAGAGCGGCGAGTATAACGGCGAATTGCTAAGCCTTCGTCAGGGTCTTAACTTCACAAGACGAAGCTTCGTTATCAGATGACTCAGGAGATATTTCCCATGCGTGTACCTTTTCGCCTGATCGGCGGTGTGCTGGTCGCCACCCTGCTTACTCAATTGACCGCGTGCGGCTCGATTTTCTACCCTGACCGTCGCGGCCAGATCGACGGCAAGGTTGACCCGGCGATTGCCGTGCTCGATGCCGTGGGCCTGCTGTTCTACATCATCCCCGGCCTGATCGCGTTTGCCGTCGACTTCGCCACTGGCGCGATCTATTTCGAACCGGGCCACACCGCGCAGATCGACCCGGCCAAACTCAAACAAGCCATCGGCCCGGACGGTCAGGTCGATAATCACAAGTTGCAGGCTATTCTCGAAAGTGAACTGGGCAAAGACTTTCCACTCGATGACCCGCGCCTGATTCAGCACAAGGGCAGCACTCAGCAACTGGCGATGTTCGGCCTGCAACCTGCGGCTTAATCGATAAGGAATCACTGCCCCATGACCACCAGCCCCGAACACGCCCGCCTGCTGCGGCTCGCGACCCGCGCCTCGGTGGCGGTGGCCTGTACGCTGATCATCGCCAAAGCCATCGCCTGGTGGCTGAGCGGTTCGGTGAGCATGCTTGCCGGCCTCACCGACTCGGCGCTCGATGGCGTCACCTCGCTGCTCAATCTGCTGGCGGTGCATTACGCACTGCGCCCGGCGGATGACGATCATCGTTATGGCCACGGCAAGGCCGAATCGCTGGCGGGCATGGCGCAGGCGCTGTTCATAGGTGGCAGTGCGGTGTTGATCGCGTTCCAGGCGTTCGAGCGTTTGAAGACGCCTGAGCCACTGGGCGCGCCATGGCTGAGCATCGGCGTGATCGTGTTCTCGCTGCTGCTGACCGCGGCGTTGCTGACGCTGCAACATCGGGTGATCAAGCAGACCGGTTCCAATGCGGTACGCGCCGACTCGCTGCATTACCGCTCGGACATGTTGCTCAATGGCAGCATTCTGATTGCGCTGGTGCTGGCCGGGCTGGGCTTCACTCAACTGGACGCCTGGTTTGGTCTGGGGATTTCCGTGTACATCCTCTGGAGCGCGGTGCAGATCGCCCGGGAAAGTTTTGCGGTGTTGATGGATGAAGAACTGCCGACGGATGTCAGTCAGCACATGCTCGAACTGGCCCGTGGCGTACCGGGCGTGCTGGGCGCCCATGACTTGCGCACGCGGATCTCGGGCAATCACTGGTTCGTGCAATTGCATCTGGAATTGCCAGGAGAACTGACGCTGTCAGTCGCTCACGGCATCAGCGATCAAGCGGCGGATGCGATTCACCAAGCCTACCCACGGGCCGAAGTGCTGGTGCACGCCGACCCGCAGGAAGTGGTGAAGTCTGAACGGGCGCAAACCCGGATTCAGTAAGTCACCTGATAACCGCGACTGCTCAGGCAACTGCCCTGAGCCTGACGATAAGCCTGAACCACTTCGGGCGCCGGCTGATAGGTCGCGGTGCGTGGGTCAAACCCGCTTTGCTGGACGGCGTACTGATAGCACTGATAACCGTCCTGCTGCACCTGCTCCGGCGACTGGCCGTTGGCCGGATAGGCCTGAACGTCATAGCCCTGAGATTGCGGCTGCGGCTGTGGCGGCTGTTGAACCGGCGGCTCGACCACCACGTAATCCTGCGTGGCTTCCTGATAGGCGTAGTACGAGCCCGCGGCGAGGAACAGCAGCGATCCGCCGATCCACACTTCACGCGAATAATCAGGCAAATACTGGATGCGTATCCCCCGTGGCGGCTGCACGACGATGTAACGCGGGCCTTGTGGGCGATACCAGTAACCACCGGAATAGAAGTAATCCTGGCCGTGATACGGCACGCGGTAATCGCGGTCGGGGAAGCGGTCGATCATATGCCCCGGCCGATACTGCGGGCCCGGGCCCCAGCCATTGCCATGACCGTCCGGACGTCCCGGCCAGTGATTGTCATTGGGGCGATTATTGGTCTGCCAATGCTGGTTGTTGTAGCCATTTTGCGGGCGCTCGTCGCGGTAGTAACCCTGACGCGGCTCCTGGGTCTGGTGCACGGCATCGGGACGCGGCTGGATCGACAGATTGTTGGATGGCTGCGGCGATGGCTGGTGAACCGGATTCGGCTGATTCGGCGGCCGGTTCTGGTTTTGGTTTTGGTTTTGCCACTGACCATTGTTGTTGTGTTGCTGCTGCTGACCGTTGTGTTCGAACTGACGACTGTTGTCGCCACGAATGATCTCGTTGTTCTGCGGACGTGGCTGATTTTGCGGCGGCGGATTGTTCTGCCCGTGCGGCTGATTGTTGCCGCCATGCCCCTGATTGTTACCCTCATGTTCCGGTCCGCGTCCGCCATTATCGGGGCCACGGTTCTGCGGTTCATCGGCAAGCGCTTGCGCACTGACACTCACACACAGCAAACCAACACCGGCCAGACGCCAGATGCGCGACTTCATGCTATTCCTCATTACGGGCCAAGCCTGTCATTAAGTGGGCTTGTAACTAAGACCGGGAATACACACACCGGGTTCTGACAAAGGTTATCAGTCACGCAACTTATTTATTGAGGAGCGCGAGCGCAAAAGCACAAAAATCGCGCGCAAGAAAAAAGGGAGACCCGTCGGCCTCCCTTCTAGAGAACTTCGTCCTGGCTCGACGCTTATGACGTCGGCTCACCTCACGCCGTCTTCTGGACAGTGTGTAGCTCGGGGGCCGGCACAACCCCGGTGAGGGTGGCGGCCGCGGCAGGCCGGATTGGGCGGGCCGCGTGGACTGTGTTACCGAGCAGTGATTCTGGTGATAAGAATAGGCCTGAGGCCGCGACAGATGATTGCGAAGATTGCTGAAATAAACACCACTTGCGCAATTTTTAACCCTGGATAGATAATCCGCCGCAATAGATACGACAAAGGCCTGATTGATGAGCAAACTCGACCGTTACGACCTGAGCATTTTGGCGGAATTGCAGCGCGACGCCCGCATCTCCAACCAGGAACTGGCCGAGCGCATCGGTCTGTCGCCCTCCCCGTGCTCGCGCCGGGTCAAGCAACTCGAGGACGACGGCTACATTTCGCGCCAGGTCGCCCTGCTCGACCGCAAAATGCTCGGCCTGAGCCTGACCGCTTATGTGCTGATCGGCATGGACCGGCATACACCGGAGCGTTTCGAGAATTTCGAAGCGGCAATTCGTACGTTGCCGCAGGTGCTGGAGTGCAGCCTGGTGACGGGCGTGGACGCTGACTATCAGTTGAAAGTGGTGGTGCCGGACATGGATCACTATCAGAAACTGCTGCTGGGGCATCTGACGCGGATTGAAGGCGTGACCAGCGTGCGTTCGAGTTTCGTGCTGAATCAGGTGCTCAACAGCACCGAATTGCCCCTGACTCATCTGCGTAGCTGATGACGCCATCGCGGGCAAGCCACGCTCCCACAGGTTTTGTGTCGTTCACGATTTTGCGATCAACCCCATAACCTGTGGGAGCGTGGCTTGCCCGCGATGGGGCCAGTGCAGCCACTCACATCTGCGGCACACCGACGCAGATCAATGCTCGCAGCCTTACCCCAGGCGTATACTCGAAGCGTACTTTTCAGTCGCGACCGAGCCGGAGATACCCGATGGACCCAGCATTACTCGAAGAATGGATGATGACCGGACTGGTCAGCATCCTGATCATTTTCATGGGTTTCATCGTCTGGGATCTGGCGAAGAAGTCCAAGGCCGGGCGCTTTGGCTCGTTCATCCTGTTCTTCGTGCTCGGTCTGGGCGTGGCCGCGTTCATCATCAAGAGTGTGGTGATCGGCCTGATCGAATCCGGCGCCTTATAAGCGCGCCGGTACTTCCTTCCACTGGCCCTGATCGAGTCCTTCGATTGACCAGTCACCAATTTTGACCCGCACCAGCCGCAACGTCGGCAGCCCGACTGCCGCCGTCATGCGCCGCACCTGACGGTTACGCCCCTCGCGAATCACCAGTTCCAGCCAACTGGTGGGCACGGTCACGCGAAAGCGTACCGGCGGGTTGCGCGGCCACAACTCCGGTTCATCCAGTTGCCGCGCTTCGGCGGGCAGGGTCATGCCGTCATTCAGTTCGACGCCGTCGCGCAAACGCTGCAATTGCTCGGCCGTCGGTACGCCTTCGACCTGTACCCAATACGTCTTCGCCAGTTTGTGTTTCGGATCGGCAATGCGCGCCTGCAACTGGCCGTCATTGGTCAGCAGCAACAAGCCTTCGCTGTCGCGATCCAGACGCCCGGCCGGGTAGATGCCGGGCACGTCGATGTAATCCTTGAGCGTCGCCCGCCCTTCACCGTCGCTGAATTGCGTCAGCACATCGAACGGCTTATTGAACAGGATCAGTTTCGGCTCGGCCGGTGGTGCCTTGGCAACACGGCGCGGGGCGGAAGGCTGGGGCTTCGCGCCGGGGCGGCGGGAAGGTGGACGCGGGGGACGGGACATGAGCAAAACAACATCTAACGGTCAGGGCTTCCAATGCTAGTGCCCCGACCGCCAAATGACCACGACTAACCGTTAACGGAACGGCGGTTCGTCGAAGCTGCGCAGTTTGCGCGAGTGCAGTGAGTTTAGTTCGGTGCGCAGCAGATCCACCGCTTCGATACCGATCTTCAAGTGCTGACTGACCGCACGCTCATAGAATGCGTTGGCCGAACCCGGCAGTTTGATTTCGCTGTGCAGCGGTTTGTCAGAGACACACAGCAACGTGCCGTACGGCACCCGCAGACGATAACCCTGAGCGGCGATGGTGCCGCTTTCCATGTCCACGGCAACAGCGCGGGACAGGTTGATCAGCGGACGTTCCTGGGCCCAGCGCAGCTCCCAGTTACGGTCGTCGTAAGTCAGTACGGTGCCGGTGCGCAGGCGCTTTTTCAGCTCTTCGCCCTTCTCGCCAGTGATATTGGCGGCCGCCTGCTGCAGCGCCATCTGCACTTCGGCCAGCGCCGGGATCGGAATGTTCGGCGGCACCACCCGGTCGAGAATCCCGTCGCGACGCATATAAGCGTGCGCCAGCACGTAGTCACCGATGGTCTGCGACTGACGCAGGCCGCCGCAGTGACCGATCATCAGCCAGCAATGTGGACGCAATACCGCCAAGTGATCGGTAATGTTCTTCGCGTTGGACGGACCGACGCCAATGTTGACCAGCGTCACGCCGTGGCCGTCGCTGGCCATCAGGTGATAGGCCGGCATCTGGTAACGGTGCCAGACCACGCCAGCGGCAATCGCCGAAGCTTCGCCGTGATCCATGTTCTTCTCGATGATCACGTTGCCCGGCAACACCATGCGCACAAAACGCGGGTCGCTGCGCAGCTGCTCCAGACCATGGACGATGAACTGATCGACGTAACGGTGATAGTTGGTCAGCAGAATCCAGGGCTGCACATGCCGCCAGTCGCTGCCGGTGTAATGCACCAGACGCCGCAGCGAGAAGTCGACCCGCGCGGCGTCGAACAGCGCCAGCGGCAACGGATCGGTGTTTTCCCAATCGTACAGACCATCGGCAATACCGTCGGTGGCGGCAGACAGGTCGGTGCTCGGGAACACTCGCGCCAGCACTGCGGCGGTAACGCCGGAGCCGGCCAGTTCATCGCCCTGCTCGACCACGTACGGGTACGGAATATTCTGCTGGCTGACACCGACTTCGACGGTCACGGTGAAGTCGTGCATCAGCGGCACCAGCTGTTCCAGCAGGTATTTGCGGAAGGCTTTCGGATGGGTGACGGTGACGCTGTAAGTACCCGGCAGTTGCACCTTGGCGTAAGCGCGGGTGGTCTGCGGGACTTCGCCCTGACAGAGGTAGGTCAGACGCAGCTCGGGATAACGAAACAGGGCGCGCTGTTCAGCGTCGGGCTCGACGCGATCCTTGAGGTAACGCTTGAGCGCGGAATTCAGTGCAGTGGTAGCCCGCTCATGCAACTCGGCCAGACGATCCACGGCTTGTTCGGCGGTTTGAACAACAATAAACGCTTCGGTCACGATCAGCTTCCTGTGTTCTGACTTGCAGAGCTTCATCTTGCCTGCATCGTGGCGCGACGGGAACAGTGGCGTAATGGCTGTAGCTCAATCTTTCAAACAATAGAGATCCCTGTGGGAGCGGGCTTGCCCGCGATGAGGCCGTTACATTCCACATCAATGTTGACTGGCAGGCCGCCATCGCTGGCAAGCCAGCTCCCACAGGGATTGTGGTGTTTGGGGGATTTGGGTCAGAAACCCTGCGGGGTAGAGCGCGCGACGATGGCTTCGACATCCAGCCCACGCGGCAACGCACCGTACACCCGGCCACTGCCGCTCAGTCGACTGGCGATAAACGCATCACTGACCGCCGAGTTACCTGCCTCCAGCAACAACTTGGCCTGCAAGCCCAGCGCGATGTCCTCGGTCAATTGCCGCGCCCGATACTGAATGTCGCTGGTGTCCTTGAACTGCGCTTGCAGCTGCTGAATGTGCGCAGCCAGGCGCTTGTCGCCATGCCCGTCACCCAGTTCGCTGAACAGCACATCGAGCACGCCCGGTTCTTTCGACAAGGCCCGCAGCACATCAAGGCACTGCACGTTGCCCGAACCTTCCCACGTCGAGTTGACCGGCGCCTCGCGGTACAGACGCGGCAGAATGCTGTCCTCGACATAACCGGCGCCGCCCATGCATTCCGCCGCTTCGTTGATCATTGCCGGGGCGCGTTTGCAGATCCAGTATTTGCCCACCGCCGTCACCAGCCGGGCGAACTGCGCTTCGTGGCGATCATCCAGATGATCCAGTGCCTTGCCCATGCGCAGGCTGAGCGCCAGCGCCGCTTCGCTTTCCAGCGCCAGATCGGCCAGCACGTTCAGCATCAGCGGCTGTTCGCTGAGCAGTTTGCCGCCGACCTTGCGATGGGCGCAGTGATGGCTGGCCTGGGTCAGCGCCTGGCGCATCAACGAGCTGGAACCGACCATGCAATCGAACCGGGTCATGGCGACCATTTCGATAATGGTCGGCACACCGCGCCCTTCTTCGCCGACCATCCACGCCAGCGCGCCGCGAAACTCCACTTCGCTGGAGGCGTTGGACTGATTGCCGAGTTTGTTTTTCAAACGCTGAATGTAGAACTGATTGCGCGTGTCATCCGGGCGATGGCGCGGCAACAGGAAACAGCTCAAGCCCTTGTCGGTCTGCGCCAGTGTCAGAAATGCATCGCACATCGGTGCCGAGCAGAACCACTTGTGCCCGACCAGTTCATACGCCTGGCCCGGACCGCCGGCGCCGACCGGATAAGCCTTGGTGGTGTTGGCGCGCACGTCGGTGCCACCCTGTTTCTCGGTCATCGCCATACCGATGGTGACCCCGGCCTTGTGGGCCATGCCGACGTTGCGCGGGTCATATTCGGTGGCGAGGATTTTCGGCAACCATTGCTCGGCCAGGTTCGGTTGCAGGCGCATGGCCGGCACGCTGGCGAAGGTCATGGTCAACGGGCAACCGCTGCCGGCCTCGGCCTGGCTGTGCAGATAGCTCATGGACGCGCGGGCGACATGCGCGCCGTCCTGCGGATGGGCCCATGGCAATGAGGTCAGGCCATGTTCGATCGCGGTGCGCATCAGTTCGTGATAGGCCGGGTGAAATTCCACCAGATCGATGCGATGACCGTATCGGTCATGGCTGGCGAATACCGGTTTGTTCTGATTGGCGAGGAACCCGGCTTCCATCAACGGCCCGCCGGCGAGCGCGCCATAGGCGTCGATCCGCGACTCGGCCCAACCGGCGCCAAACCTGCGCGACCACTCCTGCAACGGCAGGTCGATGCGATACAGGTTGGTGCCGTCGAGCGACGGCGGCTGGTTCGTGACTTCGTGGGTTTCGGCGAACTGATGCAGGTTCATGACGGGGCTCCTTTGGTCAGCCAGGACCTCAGTTAAGCACCGCACCGTGAGCGGTCAAAGTGTCATATACGCCTAATTGGCGGCGCTTTCACCCTATCAGTTGCAAAGTACCCGGCGCTCCAGCGCTGCCTGCAAATCCTCAAACTTCACCGGTTTGTGCAAGTAATCGATCTGCACGGCGCTCGCGCAATGTTCCCGGTCAGTGCCAAGCGCGAGCATGAACACCGGCAGCGTGGCACAACCGGGCAGTGCATGAATCTGGCAGCAGAGCATCTCGTCGTCGTGGGGCAACTGACCGTCGACCAGCACCGCGTCAAAGGTTTCTCGCTGCAAATACTCCAGCGCCGCCGAACTGCTGTCGGCAGTGCGCACGCGGAAGCCGAGCTTGAGCAGCATTCCACGCATCACCAACTGATTGACGCTGTTGTCGTCGACCAGCAGCACCGTGCAGTCCTGCGGTGCGCGCACGGTTTCGCGGCTGCGCATGGAGACCGGCGCAGCTTCGACCGCTGGCAGTTCGAACTCGACATCCAGTTGGAAACGGCTGCCGCTGCCCGGTGCGGAACGGTGTGTGAGCTTGCCGCCGAGCAACTCGACCAATTGCCGACAGATCGCCAGACCGACGCCCAAACCGCCGTACTCGCGAGTCATCGAGCCATCGAGCTGGAAGAAACGCTGATAGAGGGTCGCCTCGCCCAGATCGGTGAAACCAATCCCGGTGTCGATCACCGCAAACGACAGCGCCATACGATTGTCCGCTGCCGGTTTGCCGGTGACGCGCAAGGCCAGACCGCCGACGCGGGTGAACTTGATCGCGTTGTCCAGCAGGCATTCCAGGCATTGCGCGAGTTTGGCGCTGTCGCCGTGCAGACGATCCGGCAGGGTCGGCAGGACTTCGATCTTGAACTCCAGCGACTTGCTCGCCGCATTGCCATCGAACTGCACTCGCAGGGCTTCGACCACTGCGCGCAGGCTGAAACTGTCAGGCGTGGCCCGCAGCTTGCCGGCCTGCAATTCGGTCAGGGTAAGGATGCCGTTGACCATGCGCATCATGTCCCGCGCCGAACCGGCGGCGGTCTGCTGGTATTGCTCCAGTTCCGGATCGAGTTCGACCGTCTGCATCAGTTCGAGCGAGCCGATCACGCCGTTCATCGGCGTGCGCAGTTCGTGGGTCAGGGTCGCGAGGAATTCATCTTTGAGCTTATTACTGTGGGCCAGTTGCTGGTTGAGCACTTCGAGCTTCTGCCCGGCATCGAACAGGGTCTGTGCCTGTTGCTCGCGCATCGCATTGATCCGGTCAGCCAGTGCCAGTGACAGCAGCGCCACTTCGATCGCCGAGCCAATCTGGCTGGCGTACATGGTCAGGAATACGTTCGGCACCAGACCCAGCACCATCAGCGTGTTGATAACCCCGCCCAGCAAGAACGCCGACCAGGCAATGATGAAATAGCGCGCCACCCGCAGACCACGCCACCAGGCGAGGATGCCTGCGGCAAAAATCACTACGGTGAAGGTCAGCGCCAGCGTCGTCGCCAGACGCAAGGCCAGTGCATAACTGGTCATCAGCGACAAACCGACCACCAGCGCACCGAACGCGATCAGGCCGATCAATATGCGATCAAGCCAAGGGCTGTGGGTTTTGGTTTGTAGAAAGCTACGAGCGAACTGACTGCCGAACAGTCCGGCACAGCCAATAAAGAACGGGGTGGAGGCATTGGCCCACCACGGGTTGTTCGGCCAGAAATACTCGACCGCCGCGCCATTGACCGACAATTGGTAGAGGCCGAACGAGGCGATATAGAAGATGTAATAGAGGTAACTGGTGTCGCGCACGCTGAGATAGATGAACAGGTTGTAGACCAGCATCCCCAGCAGCACGCCATAAATGATGCCCAGCACGTACAGGCGCAACGGCTGATCTTCCAGGTACGCGGTGCTCGACCACAAGGTTACCGGCGCCTGAATCGAGCCTTCGCTGGCCAGTCGCAAATACACGGTCTGTTGTTGCTCAGGCTTGAACGGCAGATCGAACAGGTAGTTGTTCTGGCGGATCTCGCGACTGGCGAACGGTAATGCATCACCGGTCTGGCGCACCAGACGATAATCCCCATTGGCATCGGCCAGATAAAGATCGAGATGGTCGAGCGGCGGATAGGCCAGCTCCAGCAGCCAGGTGCGTTGTGCCGCCGGATTGTTCGGACGGTATTGCAGATCGATCTTCAGCCAGAACGCCGAACGCGAGTAACCGGCGTTGAGCGTGGCTTTGTCGTGGGGTTTGAAGTTGCCGGCCGCGGCTTGTGCGCGAACATCGGCAATGCTCGCCTGACCGCTTGGGTCTTCGAACACTTGCAGGGAGCGGCCCAAGGGCAGGCTCTGGGTGGATTCGTCGAATTCGACGGCGCTCGCCAGGAGGGGCAAGCAGAACAGCAACATCAACAAATAGCGCATTGAAGCCCCAGCGTGGCTCGTCCGGTTGTGTCAGGAAGCCCCCCCATTCCTTTTGAGTAGACGTAAAACCGGTATTACCTGTTATTGGTTTGGATCCAGACTAGCATAGCCGTTGCTGGCCATTGAGCACCATGGAAATTTTTACAGTGAAGGCTCTAGAACGGGCGTTTCAGAGCAAAGCAGCGAGCTAGAGCTGTTGCCTTGGTCAGCTTGTCACCACAACCTTATTGCCAGTGGTCAATTGTGGTTCATTCCATGACTGCAATGTTGTCCGACAATGTGTCAACGAACGCTGGCAGGACTGAACCCGAAAATCAGCTTTGGTGGTAAGCTCGCGCACCATGAATATCTACAGCTCTCGCCCCGTTGTCCTCTGTCTCTCCGGCCACGACCCAAGTGGTGGCGCCGGCTTGCAGGCAGATATCGAAGCCCTGCTCGCGCAGGGTTGGGGGGGGGGGGCGGGGGGGGGGCCGCCGCCGCGGGGGGCCCACCCCGAACCCGGCAAGAAAGGGC
>NZ_JBIUXX010000018.1:0-7118 GCF_044744235.1 Pseudomonas sp. NPDC087346 | reverse complement strand
CGCCCTGACCGTGCAAGACACCGTCAACGTCACTGACTTCCGCGTCCTCGACCGTGAGTGGGTACTGGCCCAGGCCAATGCCGTACTCAACGATTCCGAAGTCGCGGCAGTCAAACTGGGCATGCTCGGTTCGCTGGAGATGGTCGAGACCGTCGTCGAGCTGCTGACCGCGCACCCGCACTTGCCAGTGGTCTGCGACCCGGTGCTGCGTGCCGGTGGCGGCGGACGCCTGGGCAAGGACGAAGTCGGCTACGCCATGCGCGAACGCCTGCTGCCCCTGTCGATCATTGCCACCCCTAACCTTCCTGAAGCACGCATCCTCGCCGAACTGCCTGAAGGCACCGCCGACGAATGCGCTGAAAAACTCCTGCCGTTCGTCAAAAACCTGCTGATCACCGGTGGCCACGGCGACGAAACTGAAATCCATAACCGCTTGTACAGCCGCGACGGTCTGCGTGAAACCTTCACTTGCCAGCGTTTGCCGGGCAGTTATCACGGCTCCGGCTGCACTTTGGCCAGCGCTTTGGCCGGTCGTCTGGCCCAGGGTGAAAACCTCGCCAGCGCCGTACGCAGTGCACTGAATTACACCTGGCGCACCCTGCGTGACGCCGAACAGCTAGGCAAAGGCCAGTTCGTGCCGCGCCGCTTGCCGCTGGATTTCTGCTCGTAACGTCGTGAGGTCTGCCTGATGAAACTCCGTGGCCTGTATGCCATCACCGACAGTGAATTGCTGGCCGGCAAGTTTCTGCCTTATGTGGAGGCGGCGCTGGAAGGCGGCGTCACCCTGCTGCAATATCGCGACAAGAGCAGCGACGAGGCCCGCCGTCTGCGCGAGGCCGAAGCGCTGCGCGATCTGTGCGAGCGTTACAAGACGCAACTTATCATCAACGATGACGCCGAACTGGCCGCCCGCCTGAACGTCGGCGTGCACCTTGGCCAGACCGACGGCCCGTTGTCGCCGACCCGCGCCTTGCTCGGTTCGAAAGCGATCATCGGCTCGACTTGCCACGCCCAACTGGAGCTGGCGCAGCAAGCCACCAAAGAAGGCGCGAGTTATGTCGCCTTCGGTCGCTTCTTCAATTCCAACACCAAACCCGGTGCGCCGACTTGCAGTCTCGATCTGCTCGACGAGGCCAAACGCACGCTGCATCTACCGATCTGCGCGATTGGCGGCATCACCCTCGACAACGCCCCGCCGCTACTGGCCCACGGTGTTGATCTGCTGGCCGTGGTGCATGGCCTGTTCGGCGCCGAAAGCACCGCCGAAGTGACGCGCCGCGCCCGCGCATTCAATGAATTGTTCAAATCCTGATTTTTGAGAGCCCGATCATGTCTCGTTCCGAAACCCTGTTTGCCAATGCCCAGAAACACATCCCTGGTGGCGTGAACTCGCCGGTTCGCGCGTTCAAGAGCGTTGGTGGCACACCGTTGTTCTTCAAACACGCCGAAGGCGCCTACGTCACCGACGAAGACGACAAGCGTTATGTCGATTACGTCGGTTCCTGGGGGCCGATGATCCTCGGCCACAGCCATCCGGACGTGCTGGACGCAGTGCGCAATCAGCTGCAGCACGGTCTGTCTTACGGCGCCCCGACCGCGATGGAAACCGAGATGGCCGATCTGGTCTGCTCGCTGGTGCCATCGATGGACATGGTGCGCATGGTCAGCTCCGGCACCGAAGCGACCATGAGCGCAATCCGTCTGGCCCGTGGTTTCACCGGTCGCGACAGCATCATCAAGTTCGAAGGCTGCTACCACGGTCACTCCGACAGCCTGCTGGTCAAGGCTGGCTCCGGCGCACTGACCCAAGGCGTGCCAAGCTCGGCCGGCGTACCGGCGGCGTTTGCCAAACACACCCTGACCCTGCCGTTCAACGACATCGATGCCGTTGAAAAAATGCTCGCCGAAGTCGGCGAAGAAGTCGCGTGCATCATCGTCGAGCCGGTCGCCGGCAACATGAACTGCGTGCCACCAGCACCGGGTTTCCTCGAAGGTTTGCGCACCCTGTGCGACAAGCACGGTGTGGTGCTGATTTTCGACGAAGTGATGACCGGTTTCCGTGTCGCCCTCGGCGGTGCTCAGGCGTACTACGGCGTGAACCCGGATCTGACCACCTTCGGCAAGATCATCGGTGGCGGCATGCCGGTCGGCTGCTTCGGTGGCAAGCGTGAAATCATGGAACGCATCGCGCCGCTGGGCCCGGTGTATCAGGCCGGTACGCTGTCGGGTAACCCGCTGGCGATGGCCGCTGGTTTGACAACTCTGCGCCTGATCAGCCGTCCGGGTTTCCATGCCGAGCTGACTGACTACACCACTCGCCTGCTCGATGGCCTGCAACAACGTGCTGACGCCGCAGGCATTCCGTTCGTGACTACTCAGGCGGGCGGCATGTTCGGCCTGTACTTCAGTGGCGCCGACGACATCGTTACCTTCGAAGATGTGATGGCCAGCGATGCTGCGCTGTTCGGGCGCTTCTTCCACTTGATGCTGGAAGGTGGCGTGTACCTGGCACCGAGCGCCTTCGAAGCCGGTTTCACCTCGATCGCCCATGGCGAAGCCGAGCTGAAATTGACTCTGGATACTGCCGAACGCGCCTTCGCCGCACTGAAGTAATCCGCCGTACCGCTGACGTTGGCTATTGCCGGCGTCAGCATTCACCTACACCCACAGGTTTTTTCCGACGCATCTGCTAAATATCATCCTAAAGTGGGCGATATATTCCCCGCGCAGCAGAAAAACGAGTAAAGACTTTGTAAGGATGGCCCTGCTTATTTCATAATGCGCGCTTATTGGATCCCTCGATGGGTCCGCGTGCCCTTCAGAGGTAAGTCGATTCCCATGAACCGCACCGGCCGCACCCTTGCCTTGGGCTGCCTGTTGCTCCTTCAGCCCCTGCTCGCGCATGCACAAGCAGGCGGCAACTCGTTGTTGATCCCGGCGATGGGTCGTTGCACCCTCAATACTCAGCCGCAAGACGTCACGCAGGCACTTGCCGCCTGCCAAAAGGCTGCGGACGAAGGGGATGCGCAAGCGCAATACGAGTTGGGTGAGTTCTACTACGACGGTAAAAGCGCGCCGCGCGACCTCAATCAAGCCCTGAGCTACTTCGAAAAGGCCTCGTTGCAAGGCCACGCTCAGGCACAGTTCAAGCTCGGCACCATGTTTTTCCATGGTGAGGGCGTACAGGCCAACAACATTCAGGCGTATATCGTGCTGAAGATGGCCGCGGTCAACGGCGCCGAAGATGCGCTGGACACCGCCGACGAAGTCTCCGAAAAAATGTCCCGCGAAGATCTCGAAACCGCCACTCAGGTGCTCGGGCAAATTTTCCGTAAATACCTGATGGAACTGCAAAGCGCCGATGGGCGTACGCCGTTTTCGCCACTGCCCTGATTTCTTCGCCGACTTGTTGGCCCTATCGCGAGCAGGCTCACTCCTACAGTAGATCTCCAGCACACTGAAGATCTACTGTAGGAGTGAGCCTGCGCGCGATAGGAGCGACGCGGTCTTGAGTTTTACTTCTCAGGCATCGGCACCGGGAACGGCATCACATTGCCGACCGCGCCGCGGGCTTCGCTGATTTTCGGGGTGCCCAGACGCTCGACTTCATCGATGCGCACAATCGAATGCATCGGCACAAAGCTGCGCACCACGCCTTCGAACTGCGCCTTGAGCTTCTCTTCGCTCGGATCGACGACCACTTGCGTGCGCTCGCCAAAGACGAACTCTTCCACTTCCAGAAAGCCCCACAGATCACTTTGATAGATCTGCTTGGCGTACATTTCGAACACCTGGCCCTGGTTGAGGAAAATCACCTTGTAGATTGGAGCTTCGCGTTTGGTCATGGCGGGCGGATAACATCGGGGATAAAAATGAGGGCGCGAACTATAGCATAGCCTCCGGACGCACAGCGGTAGGAACCTGAGGACATGTTCCCTATAATGCGCGGTTCTTTGAACCACGTGACGACCCTATTCCATGGCCAAGAAGCTTTACATCGAAACCCACGGTTGCCAGATGAACGAGTACGACAGCTCGCGCATGGTCGATCTGCTGGGCGAACATCAGGCCCTGGAAGTCACCGCTCGCGCGGAAGACGCGGACGTGATTCTGCTCAACACCTGCTCGATCCGCGAACGCGCCCAGGACCGGGTGTATTCCCAGCTCGGCCGCTGGCGCGAGCTGAAACTGGCCAACCCGGAGATGGTAATCGCCGTCGGCGGTTGCGTGGCCAGCCAGGAAGGGGCGGCGATTCGTGATCGCGCACCGTACGTCGACGTGGTCTTCGGCCCACAGACCCTGCACCGCCTGCCGGAAATGATCGACGCCGCACGCCTCACCAAGCTGCCGCAGGTTGACGTGTCGTTCCCGGAAATCGAAAAATTCGACCACTTGCCCGAGCCGCGTATCGACGGCCCGAGCGCGTACGTGTCGGTGATGGAAGGTTGCAGCAAATACTGCACGTTCTGTGTGGTGCCCTACACCCGTGGTGAAGAAGTCAGCCGGCCGTTCGACGACGTGCTCGCCGAGATCATCCACCTCGCCGAAAACGGCGTGCGTGAAGTGACCCTGCTCGGGCAGAACGTCAACGGCTATCGCGGCCTGACCCATGACGGACGCCTGGCCGATCTGGCTGAACTGATCCGCGTCGTGGCCGCCGTCGATGGCATCGACCGCATTCGCTACACCACTTCGCACCCGCTGGAGTTCTCCGACAGCCTGATCCAGGCCCACGCTGAAGTGCCGGAACTGGTCAAGCATCTGCACTTGCCGGTGCAATCGGGTTCGGACCGGATTCTCGCGGCGATGAAACGTAACCACACAGCCCTTGAGTACAAATCCAAGCTGCGCAAACTGCGTGCGGCAGTGCCGGGGATCAGCATCAGCTCGGACTTCATCGTCGGTTTCCCCGGCGAGACCGAGAAAGACTTCGAACAGACCATGAAGCTGATTGCCGACGTCGGATTCGACTTCTCCTATTCGTTCGTTTACAGCCAGCGCCCGGGCACACCCGCAGCCGATCTGGCCGACGAGACGCCGGAAGAACTGAAAAAAGAGCGTCTGAACGCGCTTCAGCACCGCTTGAACCAACAAGGTTTCGAGATCAGCCGACAAATGGTCGGTTCGATCCAGCGCATTCTGGTGACCGACTACTCGAAAAAAGATCCGGGCGAGCTGCAAGGGCGCACCGAGAATAATCGAATCGTCAACTTCCGCTGCGACACTCCAACCCTGATCGGCCAGTTCGCCGACGTGCACATCGACGCGGCACAACCGCATTCGCTGCGTGGGTCGTTGGTTCAGTAACAAATCTTGATAACAGTGAAGATCATGTGGGAGCTGGCTTGCCAGCGATAGCGGAGTAACAGGCAACATCTTTGCCGGACTTGATGGCCTCATCGCTGGCAAGCCAGCTCCCACAATGAACTGCATGGGTCTTGAGATTGAGTTCATCCATTTAAGAGCTTTCGCACCCACGCCTCTGGCGTTATCCTTGATTTCATCTTAATTGCCCCAGGGCGGCTAAATACGACCTTGAACGCACCCATAGAACCACATCGTTTTATTCTCGAGCCCTTTGAGGCTCGCCGCTTCGCCAATCTGTGCGGGCAATTCGACGAGCATCTGCGCTTGATCGAACAGCGCCTGACTATCGAAATCCGCAACCGCGGTAATCAGTTCGAACTGATCGGCGATCCCCAGCACACCACTTCTGCGGAAAATCTGATTAGACGCCTGTACCGGGAAACCAAGGGTTCAGAGCTGTCGCCAGATACGGTGCACCTGTTCCTGCAGGAATCGGCCGTCGTCGAACTGGATAACCATGCCCCCGCCGAAGCCTCCGTCGCCCTGCGCACCAAGAAAGGCATGATTCGCCCACGCGGCTTGAATCAGCTGCGCTACGTGAAGGAAATCCTCGGTAACGACATCAACTTCGGCATTGGTCCGGCCGGTACCGGCAAGACCTATCTGGCCGTGGCGTGCGCTGTCGATGCTCTGGAACGCGAGCAGATCCGTCGCATCCTGCTGGTGCGTCCGGCGGTTGAAGCGGGTGAAAAACTCGGCTTCCTGCCCGGCGACCTGTCGCAGAAGATCGACCCGTACCTGCGCCCGCTCTACGATGCGCTCTACGAGATGCTCGGTTTCGAATACGTGGCCAAGCTGATCGAACGGCAAGTGATCGAAGTCGCGCCGCTGGCTTATATGCGCGGTCGCACGCTGAACAACAGCTTCATCATTCTCGACGAAAGCCAGAACACCACCGTCGAGCAGATGAAAATGTTCCTGACCCGGATCGGTTTCGGCTCTACGGCGGTGATCACCGGCGACATCACCCAGGTCGACCTGCCAAAGGGCACCAAGTCCGGCCTGCACCATGTCATCGAAGTGCTCAAAGACGTGCCGGGCATCAGCTTTACTCACTTCATGCCCAAAGACGTGGTGCGCCATCCTTTGGTGCAACGCATCGTCGAAGCCTACGAGCGCTTCGAGAATCGCGTAGCCGACGAAACCCCGAAGGACAGCCGCCGCGATGCTTGAGCTAGACCTGCAAATCGCGACCGAAGCGTCCGCGCCGAGTGAAGCCGACTTCCGCCTGTGGTGCGAACTGGCCCTGCGCCAGCGCACCGCCGACTCGGAAATGACCATTCGTCTGGTCGACGAGGAAGAAGGCCGCGAGCTGAATCACACCTGGCGGCAAAAAGATTACGCGACCAACGTCCTGTCGTTTCCGGCAGACGTGCCTGACGAGTTTCTCGACATCCCGCTGCTCGGCGATCTGGTGATCTGCGTGGCGGTGGTCGAGCGCGAAGCTGCCGAACAAGGCAAGGAACTAAAGGCCCATTGGGCGCATCTGGTCATTCACGGCTGCTTGCATCTGCTCGGTTACGACCATATAGATGACGAAGAAGCCGAAGAAATGGAAGCACTGGAACGCGAGTTGCTTGCTGAACTGGGCTATCCCGATCCGTACGCGGATGACGAAACCGAAACATCCCCTATCGTTACAACAAAGGATTCAGAGTAATCGCTATGAGATAATATGTATAGATCTTATGTGAGTAGTGTTGGGTTTGTTTTTTGATTGAGGATTTTTCCTAGGTGGTGTAGTTATGTTT
>NZ_JBIUXX010000017.1:61467-106047 GCF_044744235.1 Pseudomonas sp. NPDC087346 | reverse complement strand
GTGTGCGTAAGGCAGCGGCGGCAATTCGAAAGCCATGATGATTCTCCTAATCAGGTAAGTTGCGGTGAGCGCAAGGCCGATCACGGGCGGCCAGAAATGCACCGGCGAGTTTTTACTCTTTGCGGCGCAGGGTTCGGATCATAGCACCGGGGGTGCGGCATAACCACGCAACAACTGTGTGGGATAGAGGTTCCAGAGCCTTTTGGAATAAATCAGCTGGCGATAATCAATTGACCGGCCACGGTGAACATCATCACGGCCACCAGCAGATCGAGAATCCGCCATGTGCTCGGCCGCGCCAGCCAAGGGGCCAGCCACGCCGCGCCCAGCGCCAGGGTGAAAAACCACAGCAGCGAAGCGCTCGCCGCGCCCACCACATAAGCCCCCGGCACCGATTGCTGGGCTCCGAGCGAACCGATCAGCAACACGGTATCCAGATAAACGTGCGGATTGAGCAACGTCACCGCCAGTGCGCTAAGCATTACCGCGCGCAACGAACGCACAGTCTGATTTTCGTTTTGCGCCATGCTCTGCTTCGAAAACGCCCGACGCAGCGCCTGACTTCCGTACCAGATCAAAAACACCGCGCCGCCCCAGCGCGCAACCGCCAGCAGTGTCGGGTTCTGCGCGAGTACGGTGGCGAGACCGAAAACCCCGGCCGCTACCAGCAGTGCATCACAGGCGACGCACAGCGCGGCAACCGGCAAGTGATGCTCGCGACGCAGGCTTTGCGCCAACACAAATGCGTTCTGGGTACCGATCGCCATGATCAGCCCGAAAGCCACCAACAGGCCATTCACATAGCTTTGCCACATGTTGATTACTCCGCGTTGGCTGCCAGATCACGCAGCACTTGCATGGCGCGCTGGGCGTCGGCCTGGCCGACAAACAAATGATCGTGGTAATAGCCGGCAATCACGTTGCAACTGATTCCGGCCTTGCCCAGTGCAGTGGCGAAGGCGGCGGTCAGACCGACCGCTTCCAGTGCCGAGTGCACGTTCAAGGTGATCCACGCGGCAACGTAGTCGAAGCTGAAACCAGCCTTTTCGGCGTGGGAACGATCCAGAATCACCGTCAGGCCTTCCTGCTCGCGGAAACTACCGACGATCTCCAGGCCATTCGGCAATTGCCCGTCACGCAAGGTGCAGAACACGTATTCGCCGGGGTTGAGCTGCGGGCTCATGCTGCGCAGCAGGGTGTTCAATGAGGTTTCGCCGGCCATTGGGGTGTTCCTTGATAAAGAGTGCTTGCTGGCTATTCTCCGGTCAGACGCTGTATAAGAAAAACCAATAATGCTGATCGCTCATTAGGAAAACTGATGTTCGACTACAAACTGCTTTCTGCTCTCGCCGCGGTGGTCGAGCAGGCCGGATTCGAACGGGCTGCGCAGGTGTTGGGTCTGTCGCAATCGGCGATCTCCCAGCGAATCAAACTGCTGGAGGCGCGAGTCGGCCAACCGGTGTTGGTGCGCGGTACACCACCAGCGCCGACCGAGATTGGTCGGCGTCTGCTCAACCATGTGCAGCAAGTGCGCCTGCTCGAACGGGATCTGCAATCGCTGGTGCCGGCGCTGGACGAAGAAGGGCTGCCGGAACGCCTGCGCATCGCGCTGAATGCCGACAGCCTCGCCACTTGGTGGGCGCAAGCGGTGGGGGATTTCTGCGCCGAACAACACCTGTTGCTGGATCTGATCGTCGAAGACCAGACCGTCGGCCTCAAACGCATGCGCGCCGGTGAAGTCGCCGCCTGCCTGTGCGCCAGCGAACGCCCGGTCGCCGGGGCGCGCAGCGTGTTGCTCGGAGCGATGCGCTATCGGGCGCTCGCCAGCCCGACCTTTATTGCCCGGCATTTCCCGGACGGCGTAAAAGCCGAACAATTGCCGCGCACCCCGGCGCTGGTGTTTGGTCCGGATGATTTTCTCCAGCATCGCTACCTCGCATCCCTCGGTGTCGACGGTGGTTTCGAGCACCATTTATGCCCCTCATCCGAAGGTTTTATCCGCCTGATCGAGGCTGGTCTGGGCTGGGGACTGGTGCCGGAACTGCAAGTGCGCGAACAACTGGAGCGCGGCGAATTGCTCGAACTGTTGCCAGAAAAACCGATCGATGTGCCGTTGTACTGGCATCATTGGCGCAACGGCGGGCAGTTGTTGGGCCTGCTGACCGAGCAATTGGTACGTTCTTCGGCACAATGGCTGGTGCCGTTGGATTGACGGGCGGCGTCAAGACACACGCATTACGCAAAACGAAAGACATCGGAGCTCTACATGAAAATTCTGATCACCGGCGCAAGCGGCTTCATTGGCGGGCGCTTTGCGCGTTTCGCCCTGGAGCAGGGCCTGGATGTGCGCGTCAACGGCCGCCGGGCCGAAGGCGTCGAGCATCTGGTGCGCCGTGGCGCGGAGTTTGTTCAGGGTGATCTGAGCGATCCGGAACTGGTCCGCGAACTCTGTCGCGACGTCGAAGCCGTGGTGCATTGCGCCGGTGCCGTCGGCCTGTGGGGGCGCTATCAGGACTTTCATCAGGGCAACGTGCAAGTCACCGAAAACGTGGTCGAGGCCTGCCTGAAACAACGGGTTCGGCGCCTGGTGCACCTGTCGTCGCCATCGATCTACTTCGATGGCCGCGATCACCTTGGCTTGACCGAAGAGCAAGTGCCCAAACGTTTCAAGCATCACTATGCGGCGACTAAATATCTGGCCGAGCAAAAGGTTTTCGGCGCGCAGGAGTTCGGTCTGGAAACCATCGCCCTGCGTCCGCGCTTCGTCACCGGCGCCGGCGACATGAGCATTTTTCCGCGTCTGCTGAACATGCAGCGCAAGGGCCGGCTGGCGATCATCGGCAACGGCTTGAACAAGGTCGACTTCACCAGCGTGCACAACCTAAACGAAGCGCTGCTGAGCAGTTTGCTGGCGGCCGGGTCTGCGTTGGGAAAGGCCTACAACATCAGCAACGGCGCGCCTGTACCGCTGTGGGACGTGGTCAATTACGTGATGCGCAAAATGGACGTGCCGCAAGTTACGCGGCATCGCTCGTTTGGTCTGGCCTACAGCGTTGCGGCGCTCAACGAGGGTGCGTGCAAACTCTGGCCCGGACGCCCGGAACCGACCCTGTCACGGCTGGGCATGCAGGTGATGAACAAAAACTTCACCCTCGACATCAGTCGCGCCCGGCATTATCTGGACTACGATCCGAAAGTCAGCCTGTGGGCGGCCCTCGATGAATTCTGTGGCTGGTGGAAGGCTCAGGACATTCGCTGATACCACTTGGTCGGCCAACACTGAACCGCGCCGCAGGTCGAGGGTCAATCGCAGCGGTCGCGGGGTTTATACTTCGCCGCATTCAGCCATCACCGCGTTTCACAAAGGTTGCCTCAATGTCCATGCGTAACGATGCCAACGACGATTTCGATGATGTACCGAGCCTGCGTGCCGACACCCTCGACGACGATGACTTCCCGACCACCGCCCGCACCACCGTGCACTCGCGCACGCCGCCAGTGGTCAAGGTCAAGTCGGCGAGTACCGGTCCGTTGTGGGCACTGGTTGGCGCATTGTTCTTTGCCTTTATCGGTCTGGCCTGGTGGAGCTTCCAGCAGATTTCGCTGATGGAGCAACAATTGGTCGCGACTCAGGAAAGCTTCGCGCGGATCAGCGAGGAAGCGGCGGGGCGCTTGCAGGACATTTCCGGCAAGGTCGTCGCCAGCCAGTCGAATGTCAGCAGTGACAGCGAAGCCTTGAAGTTGCAGATCAAACAACTGCAAACCCAACTGCAGGATCAGAGCAAACAACAGCAGGGCGTGGCCGGACAGGCGACGGATCTGGACAAGCGTCTGGCGCAGATGACCGCGCAGACCACCGAACAACAGAACGCCAACACCCAATTGCAGGCGCAGGTCAAAGCCTTGAGTGCGGAACTGGCGAGCGTGAAAAACGCCCCGGCCGATACCAGCAAGGTCGATGCCCAGCTCAAAAGCTTCGACGCACAATTCAAGAGCCTTGGCGCTGACATCACTGCGTTGAAAAAGCAGGGCAACCCGAGCGCTGCGGTCGAGCGCCTGGAGCAGGAAATCATCGTGCTCAAAAGCGAGCAGGACAACCGCCCGACCGCCGCACAGGGCGGCGGCGGGAATACCGCCGAGTTCGATGCATTCCGTGGGCAAATGACCCGCACCATCAACACCCTGCAAGCGCAGATCCAGAACTTGCAGCAACAGCTCAACGCCCGTCCTTAGTACCTAAATTCTGTGCCGGGTGAGCTTCTGTGCAGTGGAGCTTTTTGTGGTGAGGGGGTTTGTCCCCGTCGGGCTGCGAAGCAGCCCCAAACCCTGTCACCGCCATTTTTCAGGCAAACCGGATTCGCCGGTTTGCGACGGCTGCGCCGCCGAACGGGGATAAATCCCCTCGCCACAAAAGCGCTGCAACCTGCGGACTCATGTTCAACTTTCTTATAACCGCAACCCGTCTACGCTCTTGAAACACCAACAAGAACGAGGGATGCGTTATGGGGTTATTGCATAAGGTTGCCTGGCTCGGCGTGATGTTGCTGGCGGGGTTCGGCCAGGCCAACGCGGCTGTCGCGGCAAAGGACGACAGTCAGGCCGCCATCGCCCTGCTGGAAAAAGCGCTGGCTTACTACCACGAGAACGGTGACAAGGCGTTTGCCGCGTTCAGTCGTCAGGGCGAATTTGTCGACAAGGATCGCTACGTGTTCGTGGTCGACACCAAAGGGGTGATGCTCGCCAGCGGCGGGCCGTCCTCCGCGCTGATCGGGCGTGACGTCAGTGAAGTGCTTGATCCTGACTTGCAGAAGGCCTTCAAGGATGCCTTGAAAGTGCCGGAAGGCAATGGCATTCAGCAGACCGAGTACCGCTGGAAAAACCAGGCCGATGGCAAGGTCGAGCGCAAGCACGTGTTCTATCAGCGCATCGGTCAGCGGATTCTGGCGGTCGGTTATTACTTGCCGCGAGCCTCGGCGGAACAAGCCAAATCGCTACTCGATAAAGCCGCCACTGATCTGGGCAAAGACCAAAAAGGCACGCTGACAGCGATCAATTCGCTGAAGGGCGGGTATTTGCAGGATGACCTGTATGTGTTCGTGGTCGATCTGGATACCCAACGCTATGTCGCGCATGGCACCAATCTGCGGCTGATCAACACCGATTTCAGCACGATCAAGGACCCGGAAGGTAAACCGGTGGGCGAGCCGATTCTGGCGCTGATCGCCAAGCAGGATGACGGCGAATACGAGTACCGCTGGAAGAACCCGGTGACCGGCAAGATCGAAGACAAGCATGCGTACCTGAAAAAGGTCGGGCGCTTCCTGGTTGCGGTCGGCTATTACAGCCCTTGAATGTGTTCCCCTGTAGGAGTGAGCCTGCTCGCGATAGCGGTATGTCATTCACCAATGAGGTCGACTGACACGGCCTCATCGCGAGCAGGCTCACTCCTACAGGGATTTGGGTTGTTTCGACTATTTGGCCGAGTGCTCACGCCCACGCAACAGGTTGTTCGGCATCGCAATCGCCGCCGCCAGCCCCAGCAACGAAATTGCCGCACTGACCATCAGCAGATGCCGGAACGTCACCAGCAATTCAGCACGCAAGGCATTCTGCGCATCGCCCGGTGCGGCATTCAGACCATCCAGCAGTACGTTGCCGGAGTGTCCTTCGCTGACCAGTGAACTGCTCGCCAGATGCGCGAAACTCGAATCCTGCAACAACGCCAGCAATAGCGCCGACATCAACGCCACGCCCACTGCGCCGCCCAATGAGCGGAACAGATTGGTGGTGCTGGTGGCGACGCCAATATCGCGTTGCTCCACCGAATTCTGGGTGCCAACCAGCGAGGTCGGGAATTGCATGCCGCCGGCAATCCCGCTGAATAGCATGAACAGACTGCTCACCAGCGTGGCATCCGGCGGGCTGAACGCCATGCCCATAATCGAGATTGGCATCAGGATCGCTCCGCCGAGAATCTGTGGTTTGTAGCGCCCGGTCACCGAAGTGCGACGCCCGGCGAAATACGCGCCAATCGGCAAGCCCATCGCCAGTGGCAACAGATGCAAAGCGGCCGCGTCTGCTCCGGCGCCGGTCACGCTCTGAAAGCGCAACGGCATCAGCACGATCAACGAAATGGCCTGGAAACTGGTGAAGAAAATTGTGCACCAGCACAGCAGCGCGTTGCGGTTGGTGAACAGGTGCATCGGCAGCAACGGCTCTCGCGCCCTGCGCTCATGCCAGACAAACAGCGCCAGCACCACGACGGCGCAAGCGAACAACCCAAGCACTTCACCGCTGCGCCACGAGTGACCCTGACCGACCTGCGTAATACCCAGCAGCAACGCGGTCAGGCCGATGATCATCAACAGCGTGCCCAAGTAATCGATGATCGGTTTGCGCTGCGGAATCGGCAGCCCCACCAGGTTGCGGCGGGCCACCCAATAGGCGCCGAGGCCCAATGGCAGGTTGATCAGGAACACCCAGCGCCACGACAGGTATTCGGTCATGTAGCCGCCGAGCACCGGGCCGGCGACGCTGGCCACCGCGTACATGCTGCTGAAATAGCCCTGATAGCGCCCACGTTCACGCGGCGGCACGATGTCGCCGATGATCGCCTGACTGACCGAAATCATCCCGCCGGCACCAATGCCCTGAAGGATGCGCGCCAGCACCAGTTGTTCCATGCTCTGGGCCATGCCGCAGAACAGCGATGCCAGAGTGAACAGGCCCATGCCGAACAGCATCAGTTTGCGCCGCCCGTACAAATCACCGAGCTTGCCGTAGATCGGCACCGCCACGGTCATTGCCACCATGTACCCGGAAATCACCCAGGCCAGCAGGCTGACATCCTTGAATTGCGCGGAGATGGCCGGCATCGATACGGCGACGATGGTCTGATCCAGCGCCCCCAGAAAGATCGCCATCATCAACGCGACCAGCACGCTGCGAATGGCCGGTTTGGGCGTTTCGGGGTGATTGAGATTGGTCACGGGCAAAACCTGCGGCAGTGTGGGTCCCGCAGGTCGCAAGGCGAGCGGGGATGCTCGCCAGTGTAAGTCGGTAGCAAGCTATTCGATAGCCTCGTACGGAAGTCCGACGTAATTTTCTGCAATGGTTTTTCTGCCGGCCTCCGAGCTGACGAAGTAGTCGAGTTCCGATGCACTGATGCGCTGGCTGAAATCATCATGCTCGTCAAAGCGATGCAGCATCGAGGTCATCCACCAGGAAAACCGTTCAGCCTTCCACACCCGGCGCAGGCAGATCTCCGAGTATTTCTCCAGCAGGTCAGTGCGGCCTTCGCGGTAAACCTTCAGCAGAATATTGAACAGCGTACTGACATCACTGGCCGCCAGATTCAGGCCCTTGGCGCCGGTGGGCGGGACGATGTGCGCGGCGTCGCCGACCAGAAACATCCGCCCGTACTGCATTGGCTCGACAACGAAGCTGCGCAACGGCGCGATGCTTTTTTCAATCGACGGACCGGTCACTAGTTTCGCCGCGAGGTCGGTAGGAAGGCGGCTTTTCAGCTCATCCCAGAAGCGCTGATCGCTCCAGTCATCAAGGTTTTCCTCGACCGGCACTTGCAGGTAATAACGCGTACGAGTCGCCGAACGCATGCTGCACAGGGCGAAACCACGTGGGTGGCGGGCGTAGACCAATTCGTCATGGACGGGTGGGGTGTCGGCCAGAATCCCCAGCCAGCCGAACGGATAAACTCGCTCGAAGACTTTCAGGCAGTCCTCGGGAATCGACTGGCGAGCGACGCCGTGGAAACCGTCGCAACCGGCGATGTAATCGCAATCGACGCGCCAGGTTTCACCGTCCTTTTCGAAGGTGACAAAGGCTTCGTCGCTTTTCATGCCGTGGGGAACGACATTGCCCACCTCATAAAACGACAACGCCCCGGCCTCCCGACGAGCGGCCATCAAGTCGCGGGTGACCTCGGTCTGGCCGTAGATCATCACGGTTTTGCCGCCGGTCAGCGCGTGCAGGTCGATGTGTACCTGACGTCCGTCGAGTGCCAGGTCGAAGCCGCCGTGCACCAGACCTTCGGCGTCCATGCGTGCACCCACGCCAGCCTGGCGCAACAGCTCTACCATGCCTTGTTCAAGCACGCCGGCGCGAATTCGCCCGAGTACATAATCGGGTGTCTGGCGTTCGAGGATGAGGGTGTCGATGCCGGCGTTGTGCAGCAGTTGGCCGAGCAACAAACCGGACGGACCGGCGCCGATGATGGCGACTTGGGTTTTCAGCGTTTTCATTGTTTTTATGACTCGCAAGCTTCACGCGGTGGATGCCGGTGAATGATTTTTATGGATCGAGTGCTTGCATTTTTCCCTTGCGGGTCTGTCAATTGAAGGTGAAAACTGAGCCGATACCTGTACATTCTGCCAATCGGGGCGATTATCGCCCGAAAACCTCGAGGCCTGGATTGAAGTGATGAACAACCCTGACCTGCCTTCGATTCCAGTGTTCAAGCTCTACGGTGAAAGCCTGGACTGGCCGACCCCCGACTTGCTGCACTGCGAAACCATCTCCAAACGCAGCCGCGAACATCAATGGGAAATCAAACCTCACCGCCACGCCGATTTGTGCCAGCTGCTCTTCGTCTTCAAAGGTCAGGCAGAGCTTGAAATCGAAGGTCAGCGCACGCAGTTGAACACCCCGGCCATCCAGATCCTGCCGCCGCTGTCGGTGCATGGATTTCGTTTTTCCGAGGACGTCGAAGGATTCGTCGTGACCCTCGCCACCCCGCTGATCAACCATCTGCAAGCGCAACTGGGCGACGCGGTACACGCCTTGGCGCAAACCGAGAATTACCCGGCGGGCAAGGACGGCGATTACCTCAACAGTCTGTTTTGCGCGTTGCAGGCCGAGTACAACGGCCACGAACCCGCGCGGGAAATGCTCATGCATTCGTTGGTCAGCGTGATCATGGTCTGGGTCAGCCGTCAGGCGATTCAGCGCCATAGCGCCAACCAACGTCCGCAACGGGCGCGGGAATACCTCAACGGTTTCATTCAACTGGTGGAAGAGACTTACCGACAGCACGTCAAGGTCGAGGATCTGGCGCATCGACTGGGGATTTCGGTGTCGCACCTCAACGGCACGTGCCGGGAACTGGCGGGACAACCGGCGTTGCAGATCATGCATGAGCGGCAGTTGCTGGAAGCCAAGCGCTTGCTGACATACACCAGCATGACCATTTACGAGATGTCGGATGTGTTGGGGTTTTCCGATCCGACCAACTTCACGCGCCTGTTTCGACGTCGGGTGGGGATCTCGCCGAAGGCGTTTCGCGATCGGCTGAAGGCTGAGCAGTAACCTCAAAACCGCTGCGAAAACCTGTGGGAGCTGGCTTGCCAGCGATAGCGGTGGTTCAGTCACCTTAAATGCTGAATGTCAGACTGCAATCGCTGGCAAGCCAGCTCCCACAGGTTATGTGTCAGCCTCAAGGTCAGCGCAATGCGTTCAGCGTAGCGTTGTGCGGGATGCAGCGCTCAAAGTTGCAACTGGCGTATTCGCGGGGCAGTTGTCGCAACTGCTCGACCCGCCAGGCCGCAGTGCCGTACAGCGCCAGGGTGGCGGCGCAGGTGATGAAAATCGCGAAGTACCTTCTTGTTTTGATGTTCATGGCGTTGACCTCTGAACGGATACCCTTGGGTATTACTTTCAGCATAGGTCAGCGGCAGGGACTTGCCAGCGTCACGATTTGCGCTTTTGTCGCGACATTCAGATCGGTGATGGTTTGAAAGATCCGGGCTTTTAGAGACCCACATCCCAAGCCGGGTTTTCCGGAAACCGCAGCACCAGGAAATCCAGCATGCTGCGCAGCGCGGCCGGCATGTGTTTGCGTGAGGCGTAGACCGCATAGATGTTCATCTGCCGCGGCTCGGCATCAGGTAATAAACGCACCAGTTCACCGCTGTGAATGTGCACCCCGGCCTGATAGGTCGGCAGCATCGCCACCCCCGCGCCGGCCAGGGTCGCGCGCAATAGAGTGCTCGCCTCGTTGGCGCTGATGTTGCCCTGCACCGGCACCGAAACCGGCTCGCCGTCCTCTTCGAAATGCCACAGGCTCTTGCCGAAATAGGAATGGGTCAGGCAGTTGTGCCGGCTCAGTTCCTCGACCCGTTTTGGCGCCGGATGCTCATGCAGATAGGCCGGAGCGGCGCAAACCACCGAGCGGCAAACTGTCAGGCGTCGGGCGATCAGGTTCGGGTCGAGATCGTTGCTGGTGCGAATCGCCAGGTCGATGCGCTCGTCCACCAGATTCACTGTGCGGTCGAGCATTTGCAGATCGATGCTGACCCCGGGATAGCGCTTCACATACGCCGCCATCGCATCGGCCAGTTGCGCCTGACCGAACGAGGTGCTGACGCTGATTCGCAGCAGTCCACGTGGCGCATCGTGCGGCTCGCTGACTGCGGCTTGCATGTCCCCGGACAATTCCAGCATCTGCCGGCAGCGCGGGAGGATTTCGCTGCCGGCGGCGGTCAGGCTCAATTTGCGCGTGGTGCGGTGCATCAGGCGTGCGCCGACCCAGTCCTCCAGTTCCGCCAGATAGCGCGAAACCACTGGCCGTGACAGCTCCAGATGATCGGCCGCCGCCGACTGGCTGCCCAGATCCACCACTGTCACAAACACCCGCATTGCCTGGAGACGATCCATGATTTGCCCGCTTTCAGAAACAAACTATGTTCAAGCATCGCATTTTTTGTACTGAGTTTGGCAACTAAGCTCTGTCCCATCGCCGAACACGGCAAGCAGACAGACAATGGAGCAACAGATGATCGGTTCCACTACCCTCAAGCGCGTTTTGCTGGCAACCGCCACCTTCGGCTTCGCGGCCCACGCGGCTGCCACCAACCTGACCCTCGACGTTTACAACCCGGGCACCCAGGCGATTTTCCCGGTGACCTCGGTACTGGTCAGCGGCGAGAAAGACGCGATTCTGGTCGACGCACAATTCGGCAAATCCCAGGCCGAACAGGTGGTGGAAAAGATCCGCGCCAGCGGCAAGCAACTGACCACTATCTACATCAGCCACGGTGACCCGGACTACTACTTCGGCCTCGACACCCTGACTAAGGCCTTCCCCTACGCCAAAGTGCTGGCTTCGCAACCGACCGTAGATCACATCAAGAAAACCGTCGACGGCAAACTGGCGTTCTGGGGCCCGAAAATGGGTGCCGACGTACCAGCCAAAACCATCGTGCCGGGCGTGCTCAAGGGCGACAGCCTGATGCTTGAAGGGCAGAAGTTGCAGGTGGTCGGGCTTCAAGGCAAACAGCCGGATCGCAGCTTTGTGTGGATTCCGTCGCTCAAGGCTGTGGTTGGCGGTGTAGTGGTCGCTGAAAACATTCATGTGTGGATGGCTGATACCCAGAGTGCGCAATCCCACGCCGACTGGCTGCAAACCCTGCAATCGATTGAAACCCTGAAACCGAAAACCGTAATCCCCGGTCACTACCTCGGTGACAGCGCTCGCTCGCTGGCCGCCGTGCAATTCACCGCCGGCTACATTAAGGCTTTCGACGAAGAAACCGCCAAGGCCAAGGATTCCGCTGCACTGATCGCCGCAATGAAAAAGCGCTACCCGACACTGGGCGAGGAAAGCTCGCTGGAATTGAGCGCGAAAGTCGCCAAGGGCGAGATGCAGTGGTAAGCCGCTTCACCTGAAGATTGAGGATGGCTTTTGTGGTGAGGGGATTTATCCCCGATGGAGTGCGAGGCGCTCCCCTGCGTTCATCATCGTACCGCATTCGCAGGATTTACGACTGCTGCGCAGCCGAACGGGGATAAATCCCCTCGCCACAGGAATCCCCTCAAAGTAGGCAATGTTTCATAGAAGTAGATCTATCAGATCATCGAGTTTCAGACACACTCAAGCCAACTGGAGAACGTCATGAGCAAGATCGCAATCATTGGTGCCACCGGTCGTGCCGGTAGCCAACTGCTGGAAGAGGCACTGCGTCGCGGCCATAGCGTTACGGCCATCGCCCGTGACACATCGAAGATCGGCGCTCGGGCCGGTGTGGTCAGCAAGAATGTCGATGTGCTGGACTCGGCTGCACTGAAAGATGCCGTCGCCGGTCACGATGTGGTGATCAGCGCTGCGCATTTCGCCACGGTTCCGGCCAGTGCTGTGGTCGGGCCGGTGAAGCAGGCCGGGGTCAAGCGTCTGCTGGTGGTCGGTGGTGCCGGTTCGTTGTTGTTGCCGGACGGCACACGAGTGATCGACAGCGCCGGTTTCCCCGCCGAATACAAAGCTGAAGCCAGCGCTGGTGCGGCTTTCCTTGATGCCTTGCGTCAGGAGCAGGAACTGGACTGGACGTTTGTGTCGCCATCGGCGGAATTTGTCGAGGGTGAGCGCACGGGTAAATTCCGTATCGGCAAAGATGATTTGCTGGTGAGTGCCGAGGGCCGTAGCTGGATTACTTTTGCCGATTACGCGATTGCGCTGATCGACGAAGTGGAAACGCCGAAGCATTCGCGCCAGCGCTTTGCTGTGGGTTACTAACCCGCAACACCGTTCAACTGTAGGAGCGAGCCTGCTCGCGAAAGCGGTATGTCATTCAACATCACTGCTGAATGAGCGACGGTATTCGCGAGCAGGCTCGCTCCCACATTAAAGCTGCAGCGTCAGCGGGTATGTGCCTGTTCGACCAACCAGCCGATCAGCTCCCGCAATCCCGCCGACGGTTCCGGTTTATGCGGATACACCACGTAATAAGCCAGCCCGGTCTTCACCTTCAGATCGAACGGCATCACCAGCCTGCCAGCGCGCAGGTCATCGCCGATCAGCGACCAATCGCCAATCGCCACCCCCGTCCCATGGGACGCCATCGACATCGCCTGATCCAGCGTCTCGAAATGCTGGCCGCTGCTGATGTTTTTCAAACGCAGGTTCGCCGCCTTCAACCACACCGCCCAATCCTGATCGTTGTGCGTCGGATGCAGCAGCAGATGTTGTTGCAGATCGGTCGGCACCTTGAGGTCCAGTGAGCCGCTGAGCAGTGACGGCGAGCAGACCGGCGTCAGTTGTTCATCGAACAGGTGCAGGGCCGACGGCGAATGTTCCGGCGGTGTGCAATAGACGACGGCCGCATCGAATTGCTCACGCTGAAAATCCACGCCGTGCTGGAGCGAGGCGGTCAGTTTGACCGGCACGTCCGGGCGTTCCTTTTGCCACTGCAACAGGCGTGGCAACAACCAGCGCATCACACAACTTGGCGCCTTCAGCACCAAGGTATCGCGCTGTTCGCCGATCTGCTCAACGGCCTCGCCGATCAGCCCGAAAACCTGTTCTACGCGCGGCAGCCATTGATGGCCCTCGGCGGTCAGTTCCAGACCTCGGGCCAGACGAATGAACAGCGGATAACCCAGATGATCTTCCAGCCCGGCAATCTGCCGGCTGACCGCGCCTTGGGTGATGTGCAACTGCTCGGCGGCCCGGGTGAAGTTGCAGCACTGCGCGGTAATCAGAAACGTGTGCAGCGCGGGCAGGGGAGGCAGTCGTTTCATGGAGATCCAAGGTATGACGTGAGGACATGGCTAGTATGACTTTTTATCCATTGTTGCGGCTACTCGCCGCCCGTTCAATTGAGCACAAATACGCCCCCTGTAGGAGTGAGCCTGCTCGCGATGACCGTCTCCGATTCAATATTGATATTGGCTGACACAACGCTATCGCGAGCAGGCTCACTCCTACAAAGGCCCGGCGTCTCAAATCGAACAAGAAGGGCAAACAACATGGCGACGTGTGGCGAAGTACTGGTCAAGTTACTCGAAGGTTACGGCGTCGAGCAGGTGTTCGGCATTCCCGGTGTGCACACCGTCGAGTTGTATCGCGGGCTGGCCCGGTCGAGCATCAATCACGTCACTCCGCGCCACGAGCAGGGCGCCGGTTTCATGGCTGACGGCTATGCACGCACCAGCGGCAAACCGGGTGTGTGCTTCATCATTACCGGCCCGGGCATGACCAACATCACCACGGCGATGGGCCAGGCTTACGCCGATTCGATCCCGATGCTGGTGATCTCCAGCGTGCAGTCGCGCAGTCAGTTGGGTGGCGGTCGCGGCAAGCTCCACGAACTGCCGAACCAAGGCGCGCTGGTCGCGGGTGTCGCGGCGTTCTCTCATACGCTGATGTCTGCGGCTGAGCTGCCAGGTGTGCTGGCTCGCGCATTCGCGTTGTTCCAGGCTGGCCGTCCGCGCCCGGTGCACATCGAGATTCCATTGGACGTGCTGGTCGAAGACGCCGATGCGCTGCTCGCCAGCGTCCCGGTCCATATCGACCGCGCCGGTGCCGCACCGGGTGCTGTGAACCGCATGGCTGAATTGCTGGCCGGCGCCAAACGTCCGCTGATTCTTGCCGGTGGGGGTGCCATCGATGCCGCTGTCGAACTGACCGAGCTGGCCGAACTGCTTGATGCCCCGGTCGCGTTGACCATCAATGCCAAAGGCATGCTGCCGTCCAGCCATCCGCTGCTGATTGGTTCGACACAAAGTCTGGTGGCGACTCGTGCACTGGTGGCTGATGCCGACGTGGTACTGGCAATCGGCACCGAACTGGCCGAGACCGACTACGACGTGACCTTCGCCGGCGGCTTCGAGATTCCCGGTGCACTGCTGCGGATCGATATCGACCCGGATCAAACCGTGCGCAACTACCCGCCGCAAGTGGCGCTGGTGGCCGATTCACGCAACGCCGCGCAAGCGCTGCTCAGTGCGTTGTCGCACCAATCGCTGGCCGAGCGCCGCAACGATTGGGGCCAAGTGCGCGCCGCGCGTCTGCGTGACGATCTGGCCGCGACCTGGGATGCACCGACGCTGGCGCAGACACGGTTCCTCGAAACCGTTCTGCACGAGTTGCCGGACGCAGTGTTCGTCGGCGACTCCACACAGCCGGTGTACACCGGCAACCTCACGTTCAACCCGGAACAGCCGCGTCGCTGGTTTAACTCATCCACCGGTTACGGCACCCTCGGTTATGCGTTGCCGGCAGCGATTGGTGCATGGCTCGGCGGGACTGCTGCGGACGGTGCGCGCCCGCCAGTGGTGTGTCTGATTGGCGATGGCGGTCTGCAATTCACCTTGCCGGAACTAGCTAGCGCGGTTGAAGCGCGGGTGCCGGTGATCGTCCTGTTGTGGAATAACCAGGGCTACGAAGAAATCAAGAAATACATGGTCAACCGCGCCATCGAGCCGGTGGGCGTCGACATCTATACCCCGGATTTCATCGGGGTCGCCAAGGCTCTGGGTTGCGCCGCCGAAGCCATCAATTCGGTCGAGCAACTGCGTGCAGCCCTGCGTTGCGCGACGGATCGTCAGGGCCCGACCCTGATTGAAATCGACCAGACCCAATGGATGAAGGCGGTGGCCAAATGATCAACTTCCCAACCACGCTCGATGGCTTGTACATCGATGGCCAATGGTCCGCCGGCCACGAACATTTGCGGGTGATCAACCCGGCCACCGAAGCACTGCTGACCACGGTCAATGGCGGTGACGAGCGTGCAGTCGATCAAGCAGTAATGGCGGCCACGGCAGCGTTCAGCGAATGGTCGAAAACCTCCGGTGCCGAGCGCGGCGCGATCCTGCGCAACATCGCCAATGGCGTGCGCAATGGCCGCGACCACTTGATGAATCTGCAGTCGAGCAACAACGGCAAACCGCAGTTCGAAGCGGCCATCGACGTCGATGACGTGATCGCCACTTTCGAGTATTACGCCGAACTTGCCGAAGGCCTCGATGCGAAGCAGGACAGCAACGTGCCGCTGCCGAGCGATGATTTCAGCGCGCGTCTGCGTCGTGAACCGTGCGGTGTGGTCGGGCTGATCGTGCCGTGGAATTTCCCGATGGTCACCACCGCGTGGAAACTCGCGCCGGCCCTCGCTGCCGGTTGCTGCGTGGTGCTCAAACCGTCGGAAGTCACGCCGCTGCCGGAGCTGGAACTGGCGGCAATCATCGCCGAATCCGGTTTGCCCAATGGGGTTTTCAACCTGGTCTGCGGCACCGGTCTGGCAGTCGGCGCGCCGCTGTCGGCAGATCCGCGCATCGCCAAGATTTCCTTCACTGGCAGTAACGCGGTCGGCGTGCAGGTGATGCAACGCGCCGCCGAAACGGTGAAAGGCGTGAGCCTGGAACTGGGCGGTAAATCCTCGCTGCTGGTACTCGCCGATGCCGACATCGAACTGGCGGTAGAACTGGCCTGTGGCGGCGGATTCTTCAATGCCGGGCAGATGTGCTCGGCCACCAGCCGGGTGCTGGTCGCCGATGAAGTGGCGGATGAGTTTCTCGCCAAATTGAAGACGCGTGCCGAAGCGATTCGCGTCGCCGAACCGTTCGATGCGGACGTGGAGATGGGCGCACTGGTCAATCAGGCGCAATACCAGCGCGTGCTCGGTCACATCGACCGCGGTTTGAGTGCCGGCGCCAGGCTGATCTGTGGCGGCAATCGTCCTGCGCATCTGCCGCGCGGCTATTTTTTGCAGCCGACAATCTTCACCGACGTGCCCCTCGACAGTGCGCTGTGGTGTGAAGAGATTTTTGGCCCGGTGATTTGCGTGCGCAGTTTTGCTTCCGAAGCCGAGGCGATTGCCTTGGCCAACGACAGTCAGTTCGGTCTGGTGGCAAGTGTGCTCACGCGTAACACCGCGACCGCAGATCGGGTCGCCAATGCCTTGCAGGCGGGGCTGGTGTGGCTTAACGCACCCCAGGTGATTTTCCCGCAGACCGCATGGGGCGGTTACAAACAGAGCAGCATCGGCCGCGAACTGGGGCCGTGGGGCCTGGCGGCGTTTCAGGAAATCAAACACGTGATCCGGGCGCTCTGAAGGCCCGAAAAAGGTCAGCGCATGCCTCGCAATGAGGCATGCGTCGGCGTCATGGCTTCAATGAGTTTTTATCGATAGTCAGGTGTTTTGCACGACCTCAGGATGAACCCGTCAGCAGCGCTACAGCCCTTGTATCTCGGGGCTTGTAGCAAGGCAGGCTGCGCGGATGCAACGGTTGCGACCGGTCTCATACTTAAAACAACAATGGGAGTCCTTCATGGGCGAGCACGATCTGAACAGGCGTCAATTCATCAAGACCGTCGGCGTGGCCTCGGTGGCTGCGGCGGCGCTGAGCATGCCCTTCATCCGGGCCAGTGCCAGCGACACACGTTTTGCCGGCAAGACCCTGCGCCTGTTGACCTGGTCCGACGACACCGGCCTGGCCGCCCTGCGCAACATTGCCGCAACCTTCGAAGCCAAGACCGGCGCCAAAGTGATTGCCGACCGTACCGGCAGCACCTCGGAAATGGTCGCCAAACTCAAGGCCGGTGGTGACCGTCCGCAATACGACATCATCACCCTCGCCGGCGTTGGCGCCGAAGGTCTGGCCGCCGCCGGGCTGCTGGAAAAACCCGACCTCAACCGCATTCCCAATCTGGTCGATGTGCCGGAAAAATACCGCACCGGCGCGAATGACCACGGCATCGGTTACCTGTTGTGGTGCAACAGTCTGGTCTACAGCACTCGTACCCAGAAAGAGGCGCCAACCAGTTACGCCGCGCTGTGGGATGCCGATCTGGCACCGAACATTTTCCTGCCGCCGCCGAACTGGACCGAAGCGATGGACCTGATCATCATCGCCGCGAAACTCGCCGGTGGTGACGAACACAACATCGAACCGGGCTTCAAGAAACTCGCTGAACTGAAGGATCGCGTGGTGACTCTGGGCGAAAACCCGAACCAGATCGCCGAACTGTTCCGTACCGGTTCGCTGGACATGGGCGGCCTGTATGCCCCGGCATTTTTCCCCAAGCAGATCCGCGATCCGAACTACGGCCTCGGCGCCACGTTTGGCATGAAGGAAGGTTTCTACACCGACTTGATGCTCTCGGTGATGCCGAAGAATCGGCCGGGCGATACCGATCTGGCGTATGCCTTCATCGACCACTCTCTGGACCCGCTGGTGCAGGGCAAGATGGCTGAAGACATCTACAACGGCCCGGTCAACGCCAAGGCGATCATCTCCGCCGAAGCGCGCAAAAGCCCGTTCATCCTCACGCCAGAGCAGATTGCCGAGAAGGCGATCATGCACGACAACGCCTTCCTGGCCACCGTGCATGACCAATGGATTCGTCGTTATACGGAAATCTTTTCTTCCTGACCGAGAGTCGGACACAACCCTTGCGAACCCTGCAAAAACCTGTGGGAGCGGGCTTGCCCGCGATGACGGCTTACCTGTTGAAGATGTTTTGACTGATAGCACGCTATCGCGGGCAAGCCCGCTCCCACAGGGGGCAAGGTGATTCGGGAAGTTGTGTTTGTCAGTTGCTTTCCATTGACGAGATCATTGCTATGGAACATCAATCCCTGAGCCAACCGGTCGGCGCACCTGATGTGCGGGCACCGCGTGGCATTTCGCCGACCGCCCGGGCGTGGCTTTTTCTCACGCCGTCGATGCTGTTTCTCGGCGTGCTGATCGCCGCCAGCCTGCTGGTGTTGCGCATGAGCGTTGGCACCAAGGGCGCGGAGTGGACCGGGTTCAGCCTTGCCAGCTACGCGCAACTGCTTGAGCCCTATTACCTGAAATCCTTGCTGCTGACTCTGCGTCTGGCACTGATCAGCGCGCTGATCGCCGTGGTCCTGGCAATTCCGGTGGCGTACACCATGTCACGGCTGACCTCGCCATTCGTGCGACGAATTTTCCTCGCGGCGGTGTTGCTGCCGTTGCTGGTCAATCTGTTGCTGCAAAGTTATGGCTGGCTGGTGATCCTCGGCCCTGGCGGCATGCTCAACCAGACCCTCATGGGGCTCGGGCTGATCAAGCGCCCGATCATGTTGCTGTACAACCAGAACGGCGTGTTGATGGGGCTGGTGCAAACCGCTTTCCCGCTGGCCGTGCTGCCGATTGCCAGCGCCATGCGCGGTGTCGCGCGCAGTTACGAAGAGGCCGCCGCGACCCTCGGCGCCAGCCGTTTCCAGGTGTTTCGCCAAGTGGTGTTACCGATGAGTCTGCCGGGAATCATCACCGGTGCGACGCTGGTCTTCGCCTACAACGCCAGCAGTTTTGTCGTGCCGTTGTTGCTCGGTGGCCGTCGTGTGCCGATGCTCGCCGTGATGGTTCACGACCAGATCGCGCCGTTGATGAATTGGCCTGCCGCATCCGCCGCCGGGGTGGTGTTGATCATTACCACGCTGGCGATCATGACCCTGTCTGAATACTTCACCGGCCGTCGTCGGCGGGTGCTGGAGGCTTCGCAATGAGTGCCCTGATCAAGAAGCGTCAGTCGCTGTTGCCCGGCGACACCGGCAAGTTCGCCGGGATTTTGTCCGGGTTCATTTTGCTGCTGGCGGTGTTGCCGATCCTGACCATGATCGTGATGTCGTTCAGCGGTGCGTCGAACCTCGACTTTCCGCCGAGCAGCTACAGCCTGCAATGGTACAAAGCCGCCTGGCGCACCTTTGCGTCGCCGGATGCGAGCGATGTGCTGAGCCTCGGCCAGGCCATGAGCACCAGCCTGTTGGTGGCGTGTCTGACCATGATTTTCGCCACGCTGATCGCGGTGCCGGCCGCCTATGCGCTGACGCGCTGTGAATTTCGCGGCAAGGCTGTGGCGATGCAGTTGATGTCGCTGCCGCTGGTGTTTCCGATGGTGGTGCTGGGGCTGGCGTTGCTGCTGGTGTTCGACAGCCTGCCGTTTCACATGACCACTTCGCGGCTGGTGATTGCCCACGTGATTCTGGCGTTGCCGTTTGTGGTGAAAAACTGCACCGCAGCGATGCTGTCCATCGGCACTGAAGTCGAGGAGGCCGCACAAATGCTCGGCGCTTCGCCGCTGCGGGCGATTGTCGATGTGGTGGTGCCGTTGATGAAGTCGGGGATTCTGGCGGGCATGCTCCTGGCGTTCATCGTCTCGTTCAACGAATTCACCGTGACCTATTTCCTCTACACCATCGATGTCATGACCGTGCCGATCTGGATGTACAGCCGCACCGTGTCATCGCTCGACCCCACCGTGTTCTCGTTTGCCGTGCTGATCGTGCTGATCGACTTCGTCCTGATCTGGGCGCTGGAGAAGCTGGTGGGCGAGGGCGGCGTTTCCTTCTGATTTGAGGTGCACTTCATGACTGGTCTGATTCTGGAAAACGTCGAGAAATTCTACGGCTCGGCTTGCGCGGTAAAAGACGTCAACCTGCATTTGCCGGAAGGCAAACTGGTGTGTTTCCTCGGCCCGTCGGGCTGCGGCAAAACCACGTTGCTGCGGATGATCGCCGGGCTCGAAACCCTGACCGGCGGCGAAATCCGCCTCGACGGCGAAGACATTGGCAACACCCCGGCGCACCTGCGCAATTTCGGCATGGTGTTTCAATCACTGGCGCTGTTTCCGCACATGACCGTGGGCGAGAACATCGCCTATCCGCTGAAGCTGCGCGGCGTGAGCAAGGCTGCTCAGCAGGCGCGAGTGGTGGAGTTGCTGGAACTGATCCAGTTACAGGAAATGATTGATCGCCCGGTGGCAAAACTCTCCGGCGGCCAGCGTCAGCGCGTGGCGATTGCCCGGGCCATCGCCTCGCACCCGAAAATCCTCTTGCTCGACGAACCGCTGTCGGCGCTGGACGCCAAGTTGCGCGAGTCGATGCAGGTGGAAATCCGCCAGTTGCAACAACGCCTGAACATCACCACGATCATGGTCACCCACGACCAGCGCGAGGCGATGACCATGGCCGACATCGTCGTGGTGCTGGGTGAGCATCGGGTGCAGCAGATCGGTACGCCGATTGAAATCTATCGCCATCCGGCCAATGAGTTTGTCGCTGACTTTATCGGTTCGGGCAACATCTTCCCGGCCACTGCCCTGGGCGATGGCAAGGTCGGTTTGCCGGGCGGCGAGGCGCTGCAAGTGCCGATCTGCAGCAGCGTCGTGGTCGGGCAGAAAGTGAAAATGCTGATTCGTCCGGAAGACCTGCAACTGTCGCCAGCTCAGGCTACGGCGGGTAATCGTCTGCTGGGCAAGGTTACGTTTGTGCGCGATATCGGCGCGACTATCGAGACCACGGTTGAGTGTTCCGGGGTGACGTTTACGGCGTTGAGCACGCCGTGTCAGGGCTTTGGACTGGAAATCGGGCATCCGGTGTCGGTGACATTGCCGGCGGAGGCGTGTCGGGTGTTGGCGGCCTGATCAGGACTCGGTGTTGGCTCTGCTGGCCTCATCGCCAGCAGGCTGGCTCCCACAGGTTTTGTGGTGAGCAGAAGAATTCTGTACACCACTGAGCACTGTGGGAGCTAGCCTGCTAGCGATGGCGGCGGTGAAATCATACAAAGTGCGGATCAGACCGACAGACGCAACCGCGCCAGATCCCGCAATGGCGGCGCGCCAAACAGTCGGCTGTACTCGCGGCTGAACTGCGACGGACTTTCATACCCCACCCGATACCCCGCCGCCGACGCTTCCAGCCCTTCGGCCAGCATCAGTCGTCGCGCCTCTTGCAGGCGTAACTGCTTCTGATATTGCAGCGGACTCATCGCGGTCATTGCCTTGAAGCGGTGATGCAGCGTCGAGACGCTGAGGTTCACTTCCTTCAGGGCTTTGGACTGGATATCGGGCATCCGGTGTCGGTGACGTTGCCGGCGGAGGCGTGTCGGGTGTTGGCGGCCTGATCCGGACTCGGTGTTGGCTCTGCTGGCCTCATCGCCAGCAGGCTGGCTCCCACAGGTTTTGTGGTGAACAGAAGAATTTTGAACACCACTGAGCACTGTGGGAGCTAGCCTGCTAGCGATGGCGGCGGTGAAATCATACAAAGTATGGTTCAGACCGACAGACGCAACCGCGCCAGATCCCGCAATGGCGGCGCGCCAAACAGTCGGCTGTACTCGCGGCTGAACTGCGACGGACTTTCATACCCCACCCGATACCCCGCCGCCGACGCTTCCAGCCCTTCGGCCAGCATCAGTCGTCGCGCCTCTTGCAGGCGTAACTGCTTCTGATATTGCAGCGGGCTCATCGCGGTCATTGCCTTGAAGCGGTGATGCAGCGTCGAGACGCTGAGGTTCACTTCCTTCGCCAGATCATCGATGCGCAACGGTTGCTCGAAGTTGCCGTTGAGCCATTTGATCGCCTGGCTGATGCGGTGGCTCTGGCTGTTGGCAATCGCGATTTCGTACAACCGATGGCCCTGCGGGCTGCGCAGCAGGCGATAGAGAATCTCCCGGCGAATCAGCGGCGCGAGCATGGCGATGTCTTTCGGCGCATCAAGCAAACGTGCCAGACGCAACACGGCGTCGAGCATCGCGCTGTCGATCTTTTCGACATACAAGCCGCGTCCGGTCGGGCGCGTCGGTACGCCCATCGGCCCTGCATCGGCAATCAGTGCGGTGATTTCTGCCGGATCGATATCCAGCCGCACCGCGAGGATTGGATTTTCTGGCGAAACATTGACCACGCGTCCGCTCAACGGCATCGAGACCGAGACCACCAGGTAATTCAGCGGATCGTAATTGAAGAACTCATCGGCCAGCCGTACCTCTTTGCGACCCTGCGCCATGATGCACAGCGCCGGTTGCGCGAGCACCGGGGCGAAGTCGTGGGATTGCGAGTGGCGCGACATGACCAGCGAACCGACGGCTGTGGCATAACTGCCATCTTCGGCCGTGTTGCGGCGGATGATCGCCGCCAGTTCTGCACGCTGCTTTTCCATGTCGGCGTCAGGCGGGGCTTGAAAACGATCGAATGACGTCATGCACGGCATCCTCGGCAAGGGATGTGGAATGGAGCAAAGCATATGTTTGTGCAAGCGCGAGCGGTAGACACATCCTGCGAAATGCTTGCCTGATTCTGCATCGGGTTATCCATGTTGCCGCCCATGTAGCGGGTGCGACCCAGACCTGCAGGAGCTGTCGAAGGCTGCGATCTTTTGATTTTTGTTTATAAGATCAAAAGATCGCAGCCTTCGGCAGCTCCTGCAGGGAACATGTTGTTTCTGGTGCTGACGTGAGTTTCGCAGGATTGTGCAACGCGACGGCAGGAATCGACTAACGGCAGCCGACGCCCGGCCCTTAATCTTGGACCCTGTCGCAGCCCGTCCCCCGGCTGCAACGCGACTCCCTGGGAGGGTTGAACATGTCGAAGCAGATTCCCGTCAGTCATATGGCCTTCGTTCGAGCGCGCGCCGGGCGTTCGGCGGAACTCGGTGTACGCCTGAGCGCGTTGATCGAACCATCCCGCGCCGCGCCCGGTTGCCTGAGCTTTGCCTTGCAGCATTCGCAATGTGATACCGAGTTGTGGCTGGTCTCCGGTTTCTGGAGCAACCAGCAAGCGATGACCGCTTACTTCAACAGTCCGTCGATGCAGATTTTTTCCGAGCTGGTGCAAGACCTGGTGGTCAACAGCCTGGATTTTCACACCTTCAAGGATGTCTCGGCGGCGCAGGCGCTCGGGCAATGTTCGGCGCCGATACACAAACTCGCCGGTTGAGAGTTTAATGGCCAGCTTATTTGACTGAGCCGGGACCTGCGACATGGCACGTAAAGAGTTCGAACACTTCGAAGCGGTTTCCGCTGTAGTCCCCGTCGAGCTGGGTGGCAACAAGGGCTATCACGCCGCAATTGCCGTCAAAGCCCTGGTCGATGGCGGTGCGCCACGCTTTCACAAACTGCTCAAAGAGCAGGTTTTCCCCGGCGCGATTGCCGCCGATGACGCCGCCACCCAAGAGCTGGATCGCCTCAAAGGCGTCACTGATGACGCCGAGTTGATCTGGTAATTATTTGCCGGCGCCCGGGCGCCACATCTTGAACAGGGCTTCTGGCCCCAGCTGGAAATAGTCTGCTGGTCCGCCGCCGCGCAGAATCGGTTCTGCTGCGGCGGTGTCGTAGATCCCGTCCTTCAACAGCCATTTGGCGATATGCACGGCGACCACTTCGCCGAGAATCAGCCAGCTCGGCACCGTCTCGCCATCCGCTCGTTGCAACTGAATGATCTGCGTGACCTTGCACTCGAAGGACACCGGGCTTTCGGCGACTCGCGGCACCGAAATTACCTTCGACGCTACCGTCGTCAGGCCTGCCAGTTCGAACTCGTTGACCTCAGGTGCGACCATCGCGCAGCTCTGGTTCATCTGTTCGGCCAACGGGCGGGTGGCGAGGTTCCAGGCGAACTCGCCGGTCTGTTCGATGTTGTTCAGGCTGTCTTTGCGGCCGACGCTGGAGAAACCGATGATCGGCGGAATGTAGTTGAACGCGTTGAAGAAGCTATAGGGCGCCAGATTGAGATGACCTTCGCTGTTCTGCGAAGAAATCCAGCCGATAGGGCGCGGGCCGACGATGGCGTTGAACGGATCGTGGGGCAGACCGTGGCCGTTGGCGGGTTCGTAGAAATGGATGTCATCGGGCATGGTGGGCGTTCCTGGAAGGCGTTCGTGGATAAGCAATAGTGCAGAGGCGCGCCACGTATTTCCAGTCCGACGCAGATTGTGTGGTGATCATGATTTTGTCATCCCCCAGAAATGACTAAGCCCGGCCGAGGCCGGGCTGTGGAACAACTGCGGAGTATCAGCTGATGGCCGCAGCGGTGCCGGTTTTATCAAAACCATCGGCAGCGATAGCGGCGGCAGTGCCGGTTTTATCGAAGCCGTCAGCGGCGTAGGTGCCGGACTGCACGTGTTCAACCGAGGCGCTGGCGCCGGAGATGAATTCGGCGGATTTGGTACGGTCTCCGCCGTCGGCAGCAAAAGTGTTGGCAGCCAGTACAGACAGGGTCAGGGCAAGGATCAGTTGGGTTTTCATCTTCGTTACTCCAGGGTCGTTGGCGATGTGTTTCGCATGGGTTTAATGCTACGCCAACTAAATTGATTAAAAAGCGTAAATTAATGCTAAAAACTATCGATTAACTAGATGTTAAGAGCGGCGCATTTAATCGCATTCACGGAGGAGGGCGAACGTCGCGCAGGTAATCGATCAGGTGAGTGCAGGATGCGGGGCGAGCATTAATGGGGGATTAATCGCTGTTTTGGCGTGTGTGACAGATTTTTCATACATTGCCGACCGGTTTTTCACTCGCGCAGCGCCAGTCTGCCCACGGCCAGAAAACCAAGAACCGGCCGTCACACACTGGAGCTTTACCTGCAATGAATAAACTGCCTCAAATCACCCTGGCTTTCTGGGTCATGAAAATCTGCGCGACGACCCTCGGGGAGACCGCCGGGGATTTGCTGTCGATGACCCTGAATGTCGGTTACGCCATCAGCTCGCTGATTCTGATCAGCGTGTTCGTACTGACACTGATCACCCAATTGATGGCGAAAACCTACAAGCCGTTGCTGTACTGGATCGTGATTCTGTCCACCAGCACCGCCGGCACTACCATGTCCGACTTCATGGATCGCACGCTCGGTCTGGGCTATGCCACCGGGTCGATGATCCTGATCGCGATTCTGCTGGCGATCTTCGCGGCCTGGCGCCTGAGCGGTGATTCGCTCAACGTCACCAAGGTGCAGAGCTTTCGCGGCGAGATGTTCTACTGGATGGCGATTCTTTTCTCCAACACCCTGGGCACCGCGCTCGGTGATTACCTGGCCGACGATTCGGGGCTGGGTTTTGCCGGTGGCGCGGTGCTGATCGGCTCGACCATTGGTGTGGTGGTGCTGCTCAAATACTTCACGAAGATTTCGTCAGTGGTGCTGTTCTGGGTGGCGTTCGTGCTGACCCGGCCGTTTGGCGCGACCTTGGGTGACTTGATGACCAAATCCCACGAAAAGGGCGGTCTGGATTTCGGCACGATTGGTTCGTCGGCGGTGCTGGCGGGGATTCTGCTGGTGATGATCGCCGGGGCTGCGTATGCGCAGAAGCGTTATGGCAAGCCACAGGTTGCCGGGTTGACCTGAAACCGAGTCGTGGCATTCGCGAACAAGCTCGCTCCCACAGGGTCAGGCGGTAAACACAGAATTTGTGAACACCGCCAATCATTGTGGGAGCTGACTTGCCAGCGATGAGGCCATCGCAGCCACCTTTGCAGTGGCTGCGCACACCCGATCAGTCAGTCACGATACGCGAATGTTTCTGGGTGTCTTTCATGGTCACGTACACCAGCAGCGACACCGCGATGCACGCGGTCACGTACCAGTAGTAACCGGTTTCCATGCCGATGCTCTTGAACCACAGCGCGATGTATTCGGCGGTGCCGCCGAAGATCGATACGGTCAGTGCATACGGCAGGCCGACGCCCAGTGCGCGGATTTCGGTCGGGAACAGCTCGGCCTTCACCACGGCGTTGATCGAGGTGTAACCGCTGACGATGATCAGTGCTGCCATGATCAGGAAGAACGCGCCCCACCAGGTCTGGATGGTGTGCAGGGTCATCAGGATCGGCACGGTGAAGATCGTTCCCAGCACGCCGAAGGCGATCAGGATCGGACGACGACCGATCTTGTCCGACAGACCACCGATGATCGGTTGCAGGCACATGAACAGGAACAGTGTGGCGGCAGAAATGGTGGTGGAGTCGGAGATGCTCATGCCGACGGTGTTCACCAGGTATTTCTGCATGTAGGTGGTGTAGGTGTAGAACGCCAGCGTACCGCCCATGGTCAGGCCGACCACGGTCAGCAGTTCCTTTGGATGGCGCATCAAGGTGCGCATGGCGCTTTCCTTGGATTTCTCTTTCTTGGTGAACGACTCGGTCTCTTCCATGCCGCGACGCAGGTACAGCGCAACCACTGCACACAGCGCGCCGATGGCGAACGGGATACGCCAGCCCCACGCGTACAGCTGCTCGGTGGTCAGGGTCTGTTGCAGCACGATCAGCACGCCCAGCGCGATGAGCTGGCCGGAGATCAGCGTTACGTACTGGAAGCTGGAGAAGAAGCCGCGACGTTCCTTGGTCGCCATCTCGGACAGGTAAGTCGCCGAGGTGCCGTATTCGCCGCCGACCGACAGGCCTTGCAGCAGACGGGCGAAGATCAGCAGGATCGGTGCGCCGATGCCGATGGTTTCGTAGTTCGGGCTGAGGGCGATCAGCAGCGAGCCGAAGCACATCAGGTAGACCGAGGCCATCAAGGCTTTCTTGCGACCGACCTTGTCGGCGTAGAGGCCCATTAGCCAGCCACCAATAGGACGCATCAGGAAGCCCACGGCGAAAATCGCGGCGGTGTTCATCAGTTGCGCAGTGGAGGAACCGGCAGGGAAAAAGGACTTGGCGAAGTACAGCGAGAAGGCGGCGTAGACGTACCAGTCGTACCACTCGACCATGTTGCCGACCGAACCGCTGAAGATCGATTTGATTCGGCTTGCGGTGGTTCTTTCTTTGACCGGCACGGCAGCCGACCCAAGAGGCAGGGTGTTGGAGTTATCCATTGAAGGATCCTTCGTTTAATTGTTTTTGTGGAGCGCGTTGAAACGCAGCCTGCTGGAGCTATAGCAGGAGCTGTGCCAACGGGGAGAGGGGCGGTTTAGAGGGGGTTGCGGGAATGGGTGGGCGGAAATCCGCTTAAGTCTGGCTGGTGATGAGCGGAAAATTGCTCATTCAGAGTGATGGATCATTGTTGCCTGTGCCGGCCTCTTCGCGGGCAAGCCACGCTCCCACAGGTTTTTCGGGTGATCACAAAATCTGTGTTCAGCACAAAAACCATGTGGGAGCGGGCTTGCCCGCGATATAGGTCCGATCAAGCACTGCAAAACTCAGCTGCCCGGAACAAACATCTCCCGACTCAACCCATGCCGCTGCATCTTTTCATTGAACGTACGCCGTGGCAGTTGCAGTTCTTCAAGTACCGCTTTCACATCTCCTTTATGCCGGGTCAGGGCGATGCGCAGGCATTGTGCTTCGAACGCTTCCTGCTGTGCCGCCAGCGATTGCCCCGGATCAATCCCCGGTGCCGGCTCATCCAGCCCCAGTACCTGACGCTCGGCGACGTTCGCCAGTTCGCGCACGTTACCCGGCCAGTCATGGCTGAGCAGATGGCTCAACTGCGCGCCGCTCAGGGGCGGGAACGTACGGCCCAGACGCTGGGCGGCGGCCTGGGCAAAGGTCTCGAACAATTGCGGAATGTCTTCGCGGCGCTCACGCAACGGCGGCAAGCGCAGCTCGGCGACGTTCAGGCGATACGCCAGGTCTTCACGAAAACGTCCGGCCCGGGCTTCGTCGAGCAAGTCGGGTTTGGTTGCCGCGACGATCCGCAGATCCACGCGAATACTCTGATTCGATCCCAATCGCTCAAGCTTCTGTTCCTGCAACACCCGCAGCAGTTTCACTTGCTGGGCCAATGGCATGCTTTCGATTTCATCAAGAAACAGCGTGCCGCCATCGGCGTATTCGAGTTTGCCGATGCGCTTGCCGGAGGCCCCGGTGAACGCACCGCTTTCGTGACCGAACAGCTCGGCTTCGAACAGTTGCTCAGGGATCGCCGCGCAGTTCAGCGCCACGAACGGCTTGTCCGCACGCGGGCCGAAGTCGTGCAGGCAGCGCGCAACCAGTTCCTTGCCACTGCCGGTTTCACCACGGATCAGCACGTTGACCGGCAACGCAGCCAAGTCCAGCACCTGCCGACGCAAGTTCTGCAAGCCACGGGATACACCGAGCAAGGTTGCATCGAGTTTGGCGCGGTTGTCGGCCTGCTCATGCAGAGAGCGGTTTTCCAGGACCAGCCGCCGCTTGTCGAGCGCCCGACGCAGACTGCCGAGCAGGGTTTCCGGGCTGAAGGGTTTTTCCAGAAAGTCGTAGGCACCGTCGCGCATCGCTTCGACCGCCATCGGCACGTCGCCGTGACCGGTCAGCAGGATCACCGGCAGGTCGGCATCACGACGCTGCACTTCTGCAAGCAACTCCAGGCCACTCAAACCCGGCATGCGCACATCGCTGATGATCACCCCGGGAAAGTGCACGGGCAGCGCAGCGAGGCATTCCTCGGCGCGACTGAACAACTGCACTTCGAAACCCGACAGGCTCAGCCACTGTTCGACGGCATTGCGGATGCTGCTCTCGTCGTCGACCACGATTACTGAATTGAGCATCAGATGTGTGCCTCCAGATCGATCGGCAGGGTCAGGGTGAATACCGCGCCAGTGTCGGTATTTTCCGCACTCAGGCGTCCGCCCGATTCATGCACGATGGCGAAGGACACTGCCAGCCCCAGGCCCAGTCCGTCGCCCACCGGTTTGGTGGTGAAGAACGGGTCGAATACCTGAGCCAGATGTTCTTCGGCAACGCCGCCGCCATTGTCGCTGACGCTCAGACGCCACAGTTGTTCGTCGGCTTCGAGGCGGATCTCCAGACGTTTGCAGGTTTTGCCCTGCATCGCGTCGAGGGCGTTGCGCAGCAGGTTGATCAGCACTTGTTCGAGACGAATCGCGTCGCCACGCACCCACGCCGGACGAGTCAGGTGCAGCACCAGACTGACCTGCTCGTCACGCAGCCGCGCATCGAGCAATTGCAGCGCCTGATCGACCACTGTCGCCAGGTCCAGTCGCTCACGCAAACCACTTGGACTCTTGCGGGCGAAGGTTTTCAGATGGCCGGTGAGGGCGGCCATCCGCGTGAGCATGTCATCTACCGGTTTCAACGCCTTGTAGGCATCGTCGACGCGGCCATGATCGAGCAGCAGGCGCAAGGTTGCGAGCTGCATGCGCTGCGCGGTCAGCGGCTGATTGATCTCGTGAGCCAGCGCTGCGGACATTTGCCCGAGTGCCGCCAGTTTGGCCGATTGCACCAGACCTTCCTGAGCGGTGCGCAGGTCACGGGTGCGCTCGTCCACCAGTTGTTCGAGTTCTTCGCGGCTGCGTTGACGCATTTTGGCCAGACGCCAGCGCTGGTTGAGGAACAGCAGCAAAAACACCAGCGCCAACCATACGCCAGCGGCGGCCAGCCCGGCGTTGCGCAAGTCTTCGAACGCCACTTGCGGACGGCGCAACAGATGCAATGTCCAGCCTTCGGCGGTCAGCGGCAGGGATTCCCACAGATAGTCGGCAGTGCCTTGCGGGCCTTCGACGCGGGTCAGGTCACTGTTTTCGTCGAAGCGGCGCAAGGACAGATGAGTCAGCGGAACCAAGGTCTGTTTGTCGTACTGACGCGTGCTTTTGATGTCGGCGTGATCGCTGGCATTCAGTGGCTGCAACAGGCGATAGCGCCAGCCGGGCTGGTTGGCGATGAAGATGATGCCGCGGGCGTCACTCACCAGCAGTGTGTCGCTGCCCTGACTCCACTCGCGCTCCAGTTCGGGGAATTCCAGCTTGACCACCATCGCCCCGAGGAACTCGTCGTTATCGCCCAACACCGCGCTGGAGAGGAAGTAGCCGGGAATCCCGCTGGTTACGCCTACCGCGTAGAAACGCCCGGTGCCCTGGGTGCGGGTCTGGGAGAAGTACGGGCGGAAACCATAGTTGTGGCCGACGTAACTGCTCGGCAGTCGCCAGTTGCTGGCGGCCACCGCGAGGCCGGTGCGGTCGAGCAGTTCGAGGGTCGAGGAGCGTGCCGCGCCGTTGATCTTTTCCAGTTTCAGATTCAGCGCGGCCTGTTCCTCGGCATCGACTGTGCCCGTCAGCGCCGAACGCAATTGCGGGTCCAGCGCCAGCACGGCAGGCAGGGCGCGATAGCGGTCGATCAGGGTATGCAGTGACGTGGCATACAACGCCAGTTGCTGACTGGCGCGGGCAGCATCTTCCTCCAGCGCCTGACGTTCGGCGTGGCGGATGGCCAAGGTCGCTGCGAGCACGGCTCCGGCGATGATCAGCAGGGTATACAACGACAGACGCAGGGTACGGGAAGTCGGCAGCATGCTGAGCAAACGGATGGCAGGAGGGGCGGGCACGATACCATGCACGTGTGTCGTGCGGCGTACCAGTCGTTCGGGTCAGGCATAAGACTCGAAAGAACGCATGCGTTTGGTCAAATTCAGCCTCGGTTTCGGGATCGGAGCGGATCTTGGTTTGGCCACGGGTCTGATGCTGGTCTCACTGGTGATTTCGAGATCCTGTTGTTCAACTCGTCTGAGTGCCGATCCACCAGCCATGGTCATCTGCTGGTCGAATGTCTCGATGATTTTCGCAGGCTCGTTGACCAATGTGGAAACTGCCTCGATTTTTGCTCGAAGAGTCTCCAGGAAATTCGCGCCTCTTTCGACCTGATCCAGCACGTCAAGTTGGTCCAGCGGTGCCAGCTTTTCCATCAGGCTACTCACGGCCTTTTGCTTGATATCGTCCAGTTTCGTTTGCAGGGCCTGAGGTGACCGCCCTGCGGCTATGTCCGTTGCACCTTCGGCCAGATCGCGAGTGGTGTCGCGGATCGCTTCTGTATTCAGTGCCTGCGCAATGCGAATGTCCTTCTTGAAAAACTGATAACGCACGTAAGCGATCAGCAGACCGCCTGCCAGTGCGCCGACGACGCCGCCGATTGCATTGCCAACCGGTCCCAGAAGCGTTCCCAGCGCTGCGCCAAGCCCACCGCCGAAACCTGCCCCCAAGCCAAATGCCGACATTCCGTTGGTGGTAAAGAGGAACCGGAAAAAGCCTGTGTCTTTGCGGGTTTCCGGGCTGATACCGCTGTCGTCGGGACCGTCAAATCGAGTTGCCACGTTGTGAGCCGTGTTACCGGCCGCTGCGGTTTTGGTGAAGATACCCGCCAGGCCATCGAGGAATGATGTTTTCGCGTTGCCTTCGATATCTATGTGGACAATCGGGTTGTTGCCCACGAAACCGTACAGGTTCAATCCGTCCACATCGCCGGCCGGGTCGGGACTCACCCAGCGTTGCAGCCATGGCGCGTAATAGCGGGTGCCGTAGTAATACAATCCGCTGACATCCATTTCCTTGCCGGAGTAACGCCGGGTTTTGTAATCGACCTCGATTGCCGAGCTTGCGATCATCCAAGCTGTGATACCGAACGCGTAATAACCTTCGTGGCTGATCAATCGCGCCAGTCCATCCAGTTCCATCGAGCAGGACCCCAAGTGATCATCAAGGGTGTAGCGCAACTGATCGCTGGCAATGCCGGGTGGTTTTCCGCTGACCCAATGCAGGCAACTTACGTGACCCAGGTCGGTGACCAGGCTGATGACGTGTAATTCTTCACCGTTGTCGCGGGTGCGGATTTCCAGATTTGGCAGGTAGCGCACATCATGAAAATGATGAGTGGTGGCGGTATGGGTTTCGTGATGCTTTTGAATCCGGTCTCCTTCGCTGTAGTGGTAATACTCGGCGTCGTCGAGGCCGATTGTCCGTTGCACCAGGGTTACTGAGGCCAGTTGGTCGCGGGCATTCCACAGCATGGCTTGCCCTGCTTGTACGGCGTTGAGATTGCCGTGGCGGTCGAACAGGGTTTCGAAATCAGGCGGCGGATCGCCCTCGGTCCAGCGCACGCCACGGTTGCTGTCGGCATCGACTTGCATCTGGCGCGTATGAGTGGCGCCGTCGCGTACGTGACGCAACAGCAACAGGTTGCCGCCGTGATCGTAGGTGTAGGTCTGAAGGTAATTGCGCCGGTCGCCGGGATCGGTCGGCAGTGGTCGTCCCGGAATATCCGAGGGCGGAGCGTCGTCGTAACCGCTGGAACTGTGTAATCGATACAACGAGTCGTAGCTGAACTGACGATGGCCATCGACCCGCTGGTTGGCGAAATGACTGGGTGTAAAAACGTGGTCGAGGATTTGGGTGACATTGCCCACCGGATCGTATTCGTATTCGAAGTCCTGAAGGGGCTGCTCCGTATTTTTCTGCGCCCATTGCCGGTGCAGGCGCCCGGTGGCCGGATCGTATTGCCAGTGACTGACAACGCGATTGCCGGCCTGCTGCTCGATGACCTGCCCGGCGGCATTGAATTGGGCACCCAGCAACACGGCTTGCCAGTCGGTATGTCCGACGATTTGCAGTTGCAGATGATTGAGTTGGCCGGCCAGATCGTAGCGTGATTGCTGGCGATGCCCGCCGGCATCGGTCTGTTCCAGAACGGCACCTAAAGGGCTGAAAGTACGCTGGCTGACGAATGCCTTGGTATCGGTAAAGGTTCGGGTTTCGCGTAATGGCTGCCCGAGCAGGCCGTAGCTGTGCAGGCGCAGATTGCCAGACGATTCGAGCCGGTCCAGCAACTGGCCACGCAGATTGTGGCCGGCATCGGCCGAAGCATCGGCGTAGGTAAACGTTTCTGCGACCACTTCGGCACTGTTGCTGATCGACACCACGCGCAGCAGATCATCGTAGCTGCTGCGCCAGTGCACACCGCGAGCATCCCAGCGCTGCAATGTCTGTCCAGCCGGACCGGGCAGGCTCAGGCGCCAGCCGGCGTCGACATTGTCGACTCTGAGCGGTAGACCACCGAGGCCATAAATGCTGGTGACGGCGGGGCGGGCCAGACGTGAATCCCACTGGGCGATCTGGCGCCCGGCGGCATCGTATTGCTGTCGCGTGACCAAGGGCGTTGCAGGTTCACCGGCCAGCGTACGCAGATACCCGATCTGCCGGAGAACCAGACCACGACTGTCCGCGACCGCAAGTGCAGGCGTGCGTCGGTGGATATTGCTGGTCATCAGTGCAATGTTCCTGGTGCCGAAGAGGTTGGCGCATCAGCAGCGGTATCGTTGAAGTCTTCGCTGGTCTTATACCAAGCGTGATACGTCTCGCGGGAAAAATGCCCTTTGGCATTGATCAGTTTGATCGGGCGCCCAAGCGGGTCGTAGAACAATTGCTCGAAGTAGCCGTGCTCACGCAGGGCGTGGTCATTGACGTAGTGATGAGTGTCGATAAAAAACGGTCGAAACTGACGCACCGGCAGTCCTTTGTTGTTGCAATCGACCCCCGCGGTAGCGCGCCATCGAGGATCGGCGTGTTTCTCGAGCAATTGACCGTTTTCGATGATCAGCGAGCCGTCGGCGGATACCGCATACGCGATACCCGGCTCGACAGGCTGCAGGGTCTGTAGTGCCCGGCCAAAGCCGTCCACATAACTGATGACGATTTGAAACAGTGCGGCGATGGGGTCATCGGGAAAACGGTCGGCACTGATGACAGCGCTGCACACAGGCTTGCGCGGGATGCTCTCGATCAGCTCGCGCAATACCAGCTCTGCGGGTGTCGGAAACTTGAGCTGAGCCAACCTTTGGCGCGCACGGGCGCGAATATGCAGGCTCGGCAGGACATCACCGTTTGCCAGCCATTCGCGGAGTAACTCAGGCATTTCGTTGACCGTAACCGGCAGTTGTCCCATCCAGCTGAACAAATCCTTGCGCAATATGCTAGCGGCTTCTTGCACCGCTGCCGATGGGTCGTCAATGGCCGCATCAGGCCGATGATCTATCGGACGAACATACTCGTTGAGGGGACGAAAACCTGCAGAGACAGCGTTTTCGGTGCCGAAGAAACTGACTGCAAAAGGCTGTCCGGAAGGTTCGTAGATCGCTTCCTGGCAGTTGTCATTGGCATCAATCAGGCGTGAGGGTTGCAGCGCGTAGTAATCGTACTCACTGCGAGTCTTGCAGCCATCCGGTAGCTCGACGCTCTTGATCAGCAGCCAGTAATTGTCGTATTCGGCCTTGGTCCAGCCGTGGCTCAGGGTTTCGCGGTATTCACTCACCCTGAAAAAAGCCGACAGGCCCTGGTACTTCGCATAGCTGTGGCGGGCGGACCAGAGATTTGCTTCTTCGTCAGCCGCAGGCGGAGGTTCGAACAGAGGCGCCATCGGCGTGTAGCCGATGCTTGTTAACTCTGTGCGGATGTTGAACGGTGGCGGCAGATTGCTGTAAGCGTCCAGCGCAGTCTTGTCCAGTTGCGCGAGCTCAATCGGTGCAGCCAGTGCTTCAAAGTCGGCGACGCCATCAGGCAAAGGGCTGCCGTCGGTAGAATTGAGATAGCGCTGCACGGATTGCCCCGTCAAAACCCTGAGCGCATTCCATTGTGGGGTGCCTTGGTGAACTCTCAGCGACTCCCAGGATATTTCCTGCGGATTGAGTCCCGTCGGCAACGTGCCTTTGGGCAATACCAGTGCATCGCTGCGATGTTGATAGTGCAAGCCCAGCTTGCGGCGTTGCCAGTTCGTATCCAGATCAATGAATCGCGCGCGGGATTCGTTCAGATAATAACTTTGCTGTGCCGGGTCATGGGCGTCCCGCCACCACTGTTGTTCATCGGGGTCGGAAAAGGGCGGGGTGTCTGCTTCGGTCTGGCGCCGTGCATAACTGACGGTCACGGAGTGAGTCGGCTGACCGTATGGATGTGTATTGAGAACGATCTCATGACGGGACAACGGATCATTGATAATGCGTTCGTAATGATGACTGATCGTTTCCAGTAAGCGGGGTAGCAGCACCGCAGCAGGTCCATATTGACTGGCGGGCTGCACGTCGCGAACCAGGTAGCGCGACTCCACCACCAGATATGGCCGTACGTCCTCGCCGGAGTAGGTCTCGACGCGGGTGATCGACCCGACCAGTGCTCGTGCGATCAGGTAGCGAGTGGTTTCATCGGGCGGCGTAACCGGTTCTTCGCATTCATCCGCCAGGTGATAGTGGCTGAATTGCGTCGCTCCCAAGGGAAAAGCCTGGGCATCTCCTTTGAAATAGTTGTCTCTGGACCGATCCATGGAGCGCCCGGTCATGAACCAGGTACAGACGCGTACCGGGGCGGTGAAGCTGATATCTTCGTCGCCCGTGGCGCTTTCGCTGTCGGTTTGTTGCAGATGGCCGAAGCCGCGGAATTCGCGTTCGGCGCCATCATAGGTGCCTTCGTAGTAGCTACAGTGCTGAGTGCTGCAATTGCCGGTGATTTCGTCCAGTTGTCGCTGGTAACTGACTACTTGAATCGGAAAAGGTAAGTGGCACTGTGGCGGTTCAAGTGGGTTGTCAGCGAGCCATTGCTGCTTTTCATCCAGCCATTCCTGGGCGGAACTGCGGTAGACCACTTGGGAGCTGCAACCCATGTTGTTATTACTGGATGTCAGCATATAAGGCTTGGTCGAAACAAAGTCATAGCGCCAGTGCCGGGCTGTCATGTGCGGCACGGTGAGGATCAGGCTTGCGCAACCCAGTCCCTGCAAATCGGCGAAACTGACCTGACACAAACGGTCGTAACGAACACCTTGGGGCCAGGGCACGATGACTGGCGTCTGCTCCAGACCATTGCCGCCGCGATTCAGGAAAATCTCGAACGTATCGGACTTCAGATAGATCAGGGCCGGTGCGCCGGAACCATCCAGATCGACGATCCGCACGCGGGAGGAGTCGAAGTCGCTGTAGTCGAATGGCAAGACGCTGATCACTCGCCCTTTACCGAACTTGCCATGGCCGAGATTTGGCCAGCATTTGATTTCGTTGTGGCGAATACGGTAGAGCCCGCTCGCGTTACCGCCCTGCAGATTGCCAAATATCACCAGTTCGTTGGGCGAGTTGCTGAACAGTGGCAAGCGGTCACCCGACGGTAGATGCGCAACCTCTTCGGCCGGAGCGAATCCTTCGGTTCTTTGATTGGCGTACACACGCACGGCATGCGGCCCGATCATCGCCAGAGAACTGAGTCCGTCCCCTGTCAGGTCACCCAATTGCGAGAGAGCATTGAAAAACTCCAGTGGAAACCGGGCAAACGTCATGAACGGTGCCCAACTGCGGTCGGCGTTCAAGGCTCGATAACCGCTGATGCCCGGTTGCGCCACGACCCAGTCCAGACGACCGTCACCGGTCAAGTCGAGCAACAATTGATGCGCAGGGTTATTGCGGTTTGCGACGGGGATCTGTTCCAGCGCCTTCCAGGGGGCATAACCGATGTCTTCTGTACCCGACTTGATGCGCAGCGGTTCGCGGTAATACCAGCACTGGTCATAGCGGCAAAGAAAGCCTGGCACGCCCTCGCCATACAGGTCGACACACAGGTAAAACTGTCCATCCTCGATGCCGGGCATGCTCTCGTCTTCGAACAGGCGAGCGGGAGTTTTATTGATCTCGAAAGGTGAGTAGTCAAACTCCATTGGCGGGGTTTGCTCGACCGCGCCATGTGCGTCGTAGGCCAGATAGTGAGCCGCGGTGATCTGGCTGTAACGCCAGGGAAGGGTGGTGTCCGGATATTCCAGCAACAACCGCCGCACCAGCAGCGGCTCATTACCGGTTTCCTGCGGAAAGTAATGGAACATCAAAACCTGCTGACAGAGCCTGCGTGTGCCGACTTCAAAACCTTGGCCACAGGTTGAAAACGGGTCCAGGCGGATCAACCATTGGGCCAGGGAATCTCCACCGTAGACGGGCTTCTCCGTCAGTGAACGGGTACGCTCGCCGTAGTCGAACAGCAGATGAAAATGCCAGTCGAGTTCGCTTGGGTTTTCCATAGTCCAGCCATACAAGTTCTGGCTGGCCGTGAAATTGCCGTAGAACACCGCTCGCAAATAGCGTTGCGCGCGGTAGTCGTGAATGAGGTCTTCGTTCTCGTCGTCCGCCTTGTACTCGAGGCAGATGTGTTCGCCATGAGTATTCATGCTTTCGTTCAATAACCAGGCGCCAACGTGGTGTGGCGTTTCGGGATCTGCCAGACGCGAGGCAGGCGTTTTACCGAACAGGTGCAACGTTCCATCGCCGCCGTGGATCAACCAGAAAGTTGGCGGATCAGACTCTGTGCTCGCGCGCTCCCAGCGTTCGCGCAATGCAAAGCTGCTTTCGACCCGAGGCCAATAGCGCACCACTTTGTGCAAGCCGATGCTGACGTCGTTGTAGCTGCTTTCAAAGCGTGACTGAATATTGCCTGCGGCGTCGAGTTCCGGCATCCAGACTTCGCCATCATCGCCGATGATCTCATCATGATCGGTATAGCGCGGCACACCTTTGTTAGTGCGTCGACTGATCTGAGCAATGCCGATGTTCCAGCCAATGCCAAAAGGCCCGTTGCCGGCCTGACTGCTGTAACCAAGCGACAGTTGCGGGTCCCAGCCACGTCCGGGAGAAATCGGCAGCGGCAGATCGAACGAGGCAGCGCCGGTCGGGCCGACGGCCCCCCAACTTTTGCCAATGGTGGAGATTGAAGCGCTTTTGGCAATGGAGGGGGTGATGATGCTGAGGTCTTGATCGGCCATGGTTGTATCCACTGCATACAGCGTTAGCGTGAGGCTCTGACGCTATCAAGATGCAGGCAATACGTAACCTGTCAGAACTGACAGGTTGATCAGATCAAATTCGTCGCAGGGCCCGATTTTTTATAACGAAATTGCTGAGGGCACAAACAAAAACGGCCGGGTCACCTTTCGATGAGCCGGCCGTTACAGTCAGTTAAAAGCGCTTACTGCACTTCTACTGCCAGGCTTTCGCTGATCTTCTTCTGCCAGATCGCTGGACCGGTGATGTGTACCGACTCACCTTTGCTGTCCACCGCGACGGTGACCGGCATGTCCTTGACCTCGAACTCGTAGATCGCTTCCATGCCCAGTTCGGCGAACGCCAGCACCTTGGACTTCTTGATTGCCTGGGCAACCAGATAAGCGGCGCCGCCGACGGCCATCAGGTACACGGCTTTGTTGTCCTTGATCGCTTCGATGGCGGTAGGGCCGCGCTCGGATTTGCCGATCATGCCCAACAGGCCGGTCTGCTCAAGGATCTGACGAGTGAACTTGTCCATCCGCGTAGCGGTAGTCGGGCCAGCCGGGCCAACCACTTCGTCACCGACCGGATCAACCGGGCCGACGTAGTAGATGAAGCGACCCTTGAGGTCTACCGGCAGGGTTTCACCCTTGTTCAGCATCTCGACCATGCGCTTGTGCGCAGCGTCGCGACCGGTGAGCATTTTGCCGTTGAGCAGGACGGTTTCGCCCGGCTTCCAGCTCTGCACGTCTTCCGGGGTCAGGGTGTCGAGGTTGACGCGGCGCGCCGACGGACCTGCTTCCCAGACGATTTCCGGGTAGGCGTCCAGCGGTGGCGCTTCCAGCGAGGCCGGGCCGGAACCGTCGAGCACGAAGTGCGCGTGACGGGTGGCGGCGCAGTTCGGGATCATGCACACCGGCAGCGAAGCGGCGTGGGTCGGGTAGTCCATAATCTTCACGTCGAGCACGGTGGTCAGGCCACCTAGGCCCTGGGCGCCGATGCCCAACTGGTTGACCTTTTCGAACAGCTCCAGACGCATCTCTTCGATACGGTTGGACGGGCCGCGCTTTTTCAGCTCGTGAATGTCGATGGATTCCATCAACACTTCTTTGGCCATGACCGCGGCTTTCTCGGCGGTGCCGCCGATGCCGATACCCAGCATGCCTGGAGGGCACCAGCCGGCGCCCATGGTCGGAACGGTCTTCAGCACCCAGTCGACGATCGAGTCGGACGGGTTGAGCATGGCCATTTTCGACTTGTTCTCGGAACCGCCGCCCTTGGCCGCCACGTCCACTTCCACGGTGTTACCCGGGACGATGGAGTAATGGATAACGGCCGGGGTGTTGTCCTTGGTGTTTTTACGAGCGCCCGCCGGGTCGGCGAGGATCGAGGCACGCAGGACGTTTTCCGGCAGGTTGTAAGCCTGACGCACGCCTTGGTTGATCATGTCGTCCAGGCTCATGGTCGCGCCGTCCCAGCGCACGTCCATACCTACGCGTACAAACACGGTGACGATGCCGGTGTCCTGGCAGATCGGGCGGTGGCCGGTGGCGCACATGCGCGAGTTGATCAGGATCTGCGCCATCGAGTCACGGGCCGCTGGCGATTCTTCGCGCAGGTAGGCTTCGTGCATCGCCTGGATGAAAACCACGGGGTGGTAGTAGGAAATGAACTGCAGGGCGTCGGCAACGCTCTGAATCAGGTCGTCTTGCTTGATCACGGTCATGAGTCGCGCTCCTCTATAAGACGGGAACATTCAATAAGGTGCTTGCGGCTTGGGTGTATCGGTCGACCGCAAACACCTTTCAAGGCACGCCGGGGCTGCTGGCGCGACGCTAAAAAGGCGCGGCAGTATACCGCGCCTCGGTAGGGCTTACACGCGCCGGCAGTCATTCGTTGGTCGCATGCCGAACACTTGTGACAAGGGCTGGCCCCTGTGGCGAGGGGATTTATCCCCGTTCGACTGCGCAGCAGTCGTAAATCCATTGGACGCGTTATGACAGATAGATCGCCGGTGGGCCGCTTCGCTGCCCAACGGGGATGAATCCCCTCGCCACAGGGTTGTCGTTTTCAGAGAAATTTAATTCATTTCAGGTCATGCATTTGACGTCAATTTTCGAGCCCGGAAATCGGTGGTCATTTCGCGACTACGCCACTAAAGTGGCAGCCGGTCTGTAGAGTAGGACACTCGGTCAGCCTCCTATCGCACGGTGAGTCAACGATTGACCCATAACGCCATACAACGTCTTTTGCTCAAGCGCTTTGCCCTTGCTGCGGCCACCTACGGATTGGCTTTGCTGCTGCTGTGGCTGGCGTATTTCACCGATCACTACGACGATTCGCTGGTGGGTGTGACCGTCGGTAGCGCGCTGGTGGTGATCTCTCAAGCGACCCTCTTCGCCATATTCTTTTCCGGCTACAACCTGCGCTTTTCCGACCCGAGCCTGACCGAGGCGCAAGTGCTGCTCGGCCTCGGCTGGCAGACATGGCTGATCGCTCATCTGGATGAAGCCCGGGGCGCGTTCCTGGTGTTTTACGTGCTGATTTTGTTGTTCGGCCTGTTTCACCTGTCACGCCGGGCGTTCATCCGTTGCGCGATGCTGGTGTTCTTCAGTTTCTGTGCGATCACTCTGTGGGATGGCTACCACTTCCAGTTACCTGATCCGGCCATGGCTGCGTTGCAGGTGTGCATCCTGTTCATGGTGCTGGGCTGGCTGGTGCTTTATGCACGCTTCGTTCAGACCTCGCGTCAGCGTCAGCGGCAGCGTCGGTTCGCCTTGCAGGCGCATCAGGACACCCTGCGCGGCATGATGCGACAGCTCGAAGATCTGGTGGCCACCGACGAATTGACCGGATTGTTCAACCGTCGGCACTTCCTGCGTCTGGCATCGCGTGAGCTGAACTCGATGGACGCCGATGTGATGCATGGCCTGGCGCTGATCGATCTCGATCACTTCAAACGCATCAACGACCTGCACGGCCATGCCGCCGGGGATCAGGTGTTGCAGGCGTTTGCCGCGGTGGCCGGTGCGTGTCTGCGTGACGGCGACGTATTGGCGCGTTACGGTGGTGAAGAATTTGTGGTGCTATTGCCGGACTGCGATGCCGAGCGCCTGACCGCCTGTTGCGAACGGCTGCGGATCGCTTTCACTGACGTCGAACTGGTGGGCCTGAATGTGCGAAATCTCAGTCTGTCGGCAGGCATGACCCTGCTGGAACTGGGCGACGATCTCGACGATGCCTTGCAACGCGCCGATCAGGCGCTGTATCGGGCCAAGCGTGACGGGCGCAATCGTTGTGCGGCGGCGTGGGAGAACGTCGATGCCTGAGTTGCGGGTCGGCGACCGTCAGTGGTCCGTGACGGCGGGCAGCAATCTGCTCAACGCCCTCAATCAAAACGGCGTCGCGGTGCCTTATAGCTGCCGCGCCGGCAGTTGCCATGCCTGTCTGGTGCAATGCACACAGGGCCTGCCCGCCGACAACCGACCGGATGCGCTGAGCGCAGAGCAGCGTCAGCAGGGTTGGCGTCTGGCTTGTCAGTGCCAGGTGGTCGAAGACCTTCACGTGCATACCTTCGATCCTGTCGCTGACGGCCAGCCGGCAGAGGTCGCGGCGCTTGACTGGCTCAGCGCCGGCGTCCTGCGTTTGCGTCTGACTCCGCAGCGACCGTTGCGCTATAGCGCCGGGCAACATCTGGTGCTTTGGATCAACCACATCGCCAGGCCATATTCGCTGGCAAGCCTGCCGCAGGAAGACCGCTTTCTCGAATTTCACCTCGACTGCCGCCAGCCCGGCGAATTCAGCGATGCCGCGCGACAATTGCAGATCGGCGACTCGATCCGCCTTGGCGAACTGCGTGGCGGTGCGTTGCATTACGATCCTGACTGGCATGACCGGCCGTTGTGGCTGCTGGCAGCGGGCACCGGTCTGGGGCCGCTGTTCGGTGTGTTGCGCGAAGCCTTGCGCCAGGATCATCAGGGCGCCATCCGTGTCATTCACCTGGCCCATGACGCCGACGGACACTATCTGGCCAAACCCCTTGAAGCACTGGCCGCGCAGCGTGAAAACCTCAGCGTCGAACTGTGGACGGCGGCCGAGTTGCCCGCCGCTTTGGCGCAACTGCGCCTTGTTTCCCGGCAAACCCTGGCCTTAGTCTGCGGTTCAACCACCAGCGTCGATGCCTTCGCCCGGCGTCTGTACCTGGCCGGACTGCCGCGCAACCAACTGCTGGCCGATGTGTTTCTGAGCCGTGGTTGAGCGCTGACTTTCGCTACGAGAAACGCCATGACCGAAGCCATTCTGCTGGAACGCGAACGCGGTTTGCTCACTCTGCGGCTCAACCGTCCGGACAAGAAAAACGCCCTGACCCGCGCGATGTACAGTCGTCTCGCCGACGCCTTGAAACAGGCCGATGCCGACCCGCAAATCAACGCAGTGCTGATCACCGGCAGTGCCGAATGTTTCACTGCCGGCAACGATATCGCTGACTTCATTCAGCAGCCGCCAACCGATCTCGACAGTCCGGTGTTTCACTTCATGCTCAACCTGCTGGAGTGCCGCAAACCGGTGATCGCTGCGGTGGCGGGTGCAGCGGTGGGTATCGGCACGACATTGTTGCTGCACTGCGATCTGGTGTACGTCAGCCGTGATGCACGCTTGCGCATGCCGTTCGTCAATCTGGGTTTGTGCCCGGAGTTCGGTTCCAGTCTGATCCTGCCGCGCTTGCTCGGGCATGCGAAAGCGGCAGAGCTGTTACTGCTCGGCGAGGGTTTCAGTGGTGAGCAGGCTGCGCAGTGGGGTATCGCCACCGAAGCGTTGGGCAGTGGCGAAGCCGCGTTGAACAAAGCGCGGGAGATGGCGCTGCGCTTCGAAGGGTTACCGCCGGAAGCTGTGCGTATCAGCAAACAACTGATGAAGGTGCCGGATCGCGAATTGATCCGCCAGGTGATCGAGGAGGAGGGCGCGCTGTTCACCCAGCGGCTACGCTCGCCGGAAGCCCTGGCGGCGTTGACCGGATTTATCAAACGGCATTGAGTCATTCGTTGAATGGGCGAGCGCTATCGCTGGCAAGCCAGCTCCCACAGGGTTATGTGGTGGTCACAGAGTTTGTGCTCGGCGCAAATCCTTGTGGGAGCTGGCTTGCCAGCGAAGAGGTCCAGACAGGCACCCCATCTTCTGGATCAGAATGCAAAAAGCCCCGGCACTCACATGCCGGGGCTTTTGTTTTTCAGCGAGTCACTCAGACCTGCGGATCACCAACGTGCAGGATCTTCATGCCATTGGTGCCACCGGTGGTGTGGTAGCTGTCGCCCTTGGTCAGGATGACCCAGTCGCCTTTCTGCACGACGCCGCGCTTGACCAGCTCGTCGATCGCCTTCTGGCTGACTTCGTGCGGTTCCAGCGAGGCCGGGTCGAACGGTACGGTGTACACGCCACGGAACATCGCTGCGCGCGCCTGAGTCTCGCGGTGTGGCGAGAATGCGTAGATCGGCACCGAAGAACGGATACGCGACATGATCAGCGGGGTGTAGCCACTTTCGGTCAGCGCGATGATCGCTTTAACGCCCGGGAAGTGGTTGGCGGTGTACATGGTCGCCAGTGCAATGCTCTCGTCGCAGCGAGTGAATTCCTTGCCGATACGGTGGCTGGAAGTCTTGCCGGTCGGGTGCTTTTCAGCGCCGACGCAGATGCGCGCCATTGCTTGCACAGCTTCCAGCGGGTACAGGCCAGCGGCGGATTCAGCAGACAGCATCACGGCGTCGGTGTAGTCGAGCACGGCGTTGGCCACGTCGGACACTTCGGCGCGAGTCGGCATCGGGTTCTGGATCATCGACTCCATCATCTGGGTCGCAACGATCACAGCCTTGTTGTGGCGGCGTGCATGCAGAATGATTTTCTTCTGAATGCCTACCAGCTCGGCGTCACCGATTTCCACACCGAGGTCACCACGGGCAACCATCACCGCGTCGGACGCCTTGATCAGGCCGTCGAGGGTTTCGTCGTCGGCCACGGCTTCGGCACGTTCGATCTTCGCGACCAGCCAGGCGGTGCCGCCGGCTTCGTCACGCAGTTTACGGGCGTATTCCATGTCGGCGGCGTCACGCGGGAAAGACACCGCGAGGTAGTCGACTTCCATTTCCGCAGCGAGCTTGATGTCAGCCTTGTCTTTTTCAGTCAGGGCCGGAGCGGTCAAGCCGCCACCGCGACGGTTGATGCCTTTGTGATCGGACAGCGGGCCGCCGATGGTCACGGTGCAATGCAGTTCAGTGGCAGTGGCGGTATCAACGCGCATGACCACGCGGCCGTCGTCGAGCAGCAGCTCGTCGCCTACGCCGCAGTCCTTGACCAGATCCGGGTAGTCGATGCCGACCACTTGCTGGTTGCCTTCGGTCAACGGATGGCTGGTGGAGAAGGTGAACTTGTCACCGATCTTCAGCTCGATCTTTTTGTTGGCGAATTTGGCGATACGGATTTTCGGGCCTTGCAGGTCACCGAGCAGGGCGACGAAGCGACCGTGCTTGGCAGCGAGGTCACGCACCAGCTTCGCGCGAGCCTTGTGCTC
>NZ_JBIUXX010000017.1:26181-61457 GCF_044744235.1 Pseudomonas sp. NPDC087346 | reverse complement strand
GGGTGCCGTGGGAGAAGTTCAGACGGGCGACGTCCAGACCAGCCAGAATCAGCTGTTCGAGAACTTCCGGCGAGTTACTGGCCGGGCCAAGGGTAGCGACGATTTTGGTACGACGGACGGACATGCAAAGACTCCTGAGTTCAAGCGCTAGCAGAGGCTACTATGCTCTTGGGGTGTAGTCATTGTTCGTTTGCACTACTTATTACTTTCTTTATTGAACGCGGCAACTTTGGGACAAACGCGCCTGAAGATTTCCGACGATGGGTCGATACAGAGCTCAAGACAGGAGAACCCTCATGCGATTCGTACCCATTGCCGCCCTTGCCCTCAGCGTCCTCGCCGTCACGGGCTGCACCCGTTGGTCGATGAACCATCATTTGAACAACGCCTACAGCGCCTATGATCGCGGCAATTGCGAGCAGGTGATGCTCGAACTGTCCAAGGTAGAACGCGCCAGCCGGGCCCGCCCATATGTGTGGCCGGAAGTGTCGATGATGCGCGGTCAGTGCCTGGAACGGCAGAAAATGTTTGTCGATGCGGCGCAGACTTACCAGTTCATCATCAGCTCTTACCCCAACAGCGAATACGCTTTCCGTGCCCGTGCGCGTCTGGAAACTTTGCAGAGCCTGGGACATTACCCGACTCGCAGCGCCGCAGCCGTGGTGCCACCGGCTCGCTTCTGATGCTAGTTGTCATACAAATGCTGGCCGTGTGTACAAGCTGAGCTATAGTCGAATGACTCGGGTTTAGAGCCTGGCCTCTAAACTTGAGCAATACCTGCGACTGGCAGAAGTCAGGTGACGGCGAGGTCGCGACCGTCACACCGGAAGCGGGGAGAGCGTGCCTGTCACACAGGCCCGTTCCGAAGCAAAGGTGCGGCTCTGTGATGGAGCCTTGCATGGTTGACTGCGCATGTTCACCGACCGCCGAATAGAACGGCATCAGTTGCCGTACTTCCTCAGAGTGTTCAACAGCGTCACTGACAGGCCCATCGGCTTTCTGGGCAACGTGTCAGAAGACGGGCTGATGCTCATCAGCCAATTGCCGATGATGACCGGGGTGGACTTCCATCTGCGCCTGAAAATCCCTCAGGGCGACGGCTGCAATCAGGTGATCGACTTTACCGCCTGTTGCCTGTGGTGCCACGAAGACGCAACCCCACTGCATTACGACGCCGGACTCAGCCTGCAACAGGCTCCGCCGGAGTTTGCGCAATTGGTTCGGGCGTTGCAGCAGTACTTCAGTTTTCAGCCATTGCCTGCTTCTGTCTGATTAAGTCCAAGAGCAAAGGATCGCAGTCTTCAGCGCAATAACCTCGCTCGTATTCTCCATCAGCAACACACCCTTCTCTTCTGGTGAAACACCGCGAATACCTGGTTTTGAAACGCTGCCGCTCGTCGGGACTGTCAGATTTTACAGGTAGTCACTCGCCGCCTTGCTGGCGTATCAATTCTCTGCAAATCCGCACAGATCGCGGTGTCCACAGAGAATATTTCCATGGCCGATGAGCATGAAAGTCCCGATACACTCGGTAAGCCAGAAAAACCGGAGCAGGATTCAGCTCTGTCGACGGAAGATTTGACGGCGCGCCCAACGCCTGTTTTTGTTTATCCGCAGGACACTGGATATGGGTTGGTATCGCCGGTTTATTTTCAGATCCTGGTGGGTGAAAACGGAGCGCACACTTACGAGTTGGACGACCAGTACGGTGGGCAACGCTATACCGGGTACACAAATAGCGGCGGTACTCTGTTCAGAAGTGAACCTGCCAGCATTCGTGGAGGCAGGGGCTCCTTCGGTTTCAGAGCGTCTGTACGGGGAGAGTGGCAAAAATGGGTTTTTGTTTATTTTGATATTGGGTTAAAGCCAACGATTACCTCCTTTTCTCCCGGTGCTCAGTTGGGTGCAAGGCCCATCATCAGCGGCACCAAAGATGCCAGGCAATCGTTTCGGGTCCAAGTAGGGGTTGATCGTGGCTCGGCTATGCCTGTCACTGAGCCTTCACTCGGCCAATGGCGTTTTCAACCTGCTGCTGATTTAACTCCGGGTCCCCACACATTTTTTGTCGAGTACTACGTCCCCTGGGGTGGACAAGACAGGGGGCGTACGGAGTACCCCTTTACTGTTTTCTATAGCTCGGCACTCATTACTCAGCCAAAAAAAGATGACGTCATACGAGAGCCCAGGCCAGAAGTGTCCGGAACCGGACCCAATAATGGGGTCAAAGTCACAATTTATAGAGAAGGTGCAGCGGGAGGCTCTTACGGAGAGGCAACTGTCATCGGTGGTCTGTGGAAAGTCAGGCTGACCAAGGATTTACCTCAGGGCCCATTTGTTTTTCATGCCGCATCAAGCTTCAACGACATGCACATTGGCTATTCAAACAAGGTGGCGGTCACTGTTGATTTGAAACCCGTTGCGCCGACTATTACCAGCCCGGAGGCTTCATCACTACAGGCAGTGACGTTTACGGTTTCCGGCGTCAACGGAGAAGTGGGGGCGCAGGTTGTTCTGTTCCATGACTTGAGCGATGTTCAGATTGGTCAAAGCGATGTTTTGACTGGAGCACAGTGGAGCATATCGGTCACTCTTCCCCCCGGGCTCGCGTCTTTGGTTGCCATTCAAATTAAAGAGGGTTTTAAGTCAGAACGTAGTCTGCCGCGCCTGTTCAAAGTGCGCCCGCCGGCATTGACCAGGGTCAGCTCGACGTTTCCGACTATCACCTCAGCCGTCTTTTCAGGCCCAGGGTTTAACGGCGCCATAGTCGAGAGCACAATTGTCAAAGGCCCCGCAGGTGCCACAGTGCCACCTGCGGCGCTCGTCGCAGGAGGAAGCTGGACTACGACTTCACAGAACTTTCCTATCGGTCAATACGACCTGAAGTTTGTCCAGAAGGTCTCCGACAATGCCGGCGGCTGGATTCCTTCGCTCGAGTATCTATTCGGCATTTTAACGAGGTTGCCGCCACCCAGCCAAGTGGCTTACAGCGTCAGCAATTTTACTCCGAGCTTCTCTGGCCAAGGCAATGTTGGCGCGCAGGTGCACATTCTAGAGAGTAACTCCCCGGTCGCACCACCTGTTCAGGTGACAACCGCAGGCTGGTTGACCGCAGCCTCATCTCCTTGGGTACCCGGCAGCACGCGGACTGTACGCGTGGTTCAGCGATTGGGGGATGCGGAATCCGAGGCTGTTGAGCTTGTAGTCAACATCGAGGCAGTTCCGGTCCCTTTCAATGTGAAGTATACGGTGCAGAATTACACGCCAACCTTCTCGGGGGACGGTGCCACTGGTGCCAGGTTGGTGATCTATTTTGATGGAGGAAGTGAGTCAGCGGCTCCGGAGACCACGGTAGTTAATGGCCAATGGTCAAGCGCTGCACACAATACGTGGGGCCCCACCCACCAGCGTAATATTCATATCCGCCAGATACTGAATGGCGTCGAATCTCAGTGGGTAACGATAACTGTCGATATTCCTCCTGAAGCACCAGTCATCAGTCCCATCGAAGGTGATGGACAGCCACTGGTTTTCAAAGGTACCTGCCTGGCGAACGCGGCGTTGTCCCTCAGATTCAGCGACAGCGCTACGGAACACAAACCGGACGGCAGAACCGGCAACTGGACGTTCCAGCGATCGACCGATTTTGCTCTGGACCAAGTACATACCGCTACGTTGATTCAGACCATTGCCCAGCAAGATTCGCCGCCCGCGCTGCGAGAGTTTTCGGTCTACCCGAATAAACTGATCATCACCGAACCTGCCGAAAATGCAGAGGTTGCTCGTGACATTGTTGTCCGCGGAGATAATGGGCAGATAGGTGCATCGGTGCAACTTTACGACGATCAGTTTGGTACCCCTCTGGGGGCGGAAAAACAACTGACTGCTGAGGGCCGCTGGGAAGTTGCGCCGGAAAATCTGGAGTTTCGTAAGTACCAGATTAGTGCCAGGCAAAAAATTGCTGGCAAGGAATCCCCGCGCAGTGAGGAGCGCAATTTTTTCGTGGTGCTGAAGCCTCCGTTGATCGACATACCGCAAGAGGATCAGCCACTGCCACGGACCTTCCCGATTTCCGGGGCAGGCATGCCTTTCGGTCAGGTGACGATATGGAGTCAGGGGGAATCCGCGCCGTTACTCGAAAAAATCCCGGTCAACGGTTCGGGTGAGTGGAAGGCCGAGCTAACGTTGCCGGTCGGCAGGTATATTTTTAAGGCCAGGCAGTTCTTCCAGACCCAAGAGTCGAAGGACAGCCCCTTACGTAGTTTCAAAGTCGTCCCCGCCGCACCGATCATCGAAAGTCCCGGCAAGGGCTCTCATGTTGGTCAGTCATTCGTGGCGTCAGGTTTCGGCGTCTTTGGGGACCTGATAACACTGGCGTTGAATGGCAGCAAACGTCTGGTGCTTGGAAGCACTCCGGTGCTTGAAGATCGCAGCTGGTCACTGACGCTCACACTGGACGCGCCCCCTGGCATCTGCAATCTGGTGGCTATCGCTTCGTGTGACGGCTTCGAATCTTCCGAGTCAACCGTGCACCCCGTTGTACGGGGCACCTACCTGCCCGGTTTTGGTAAGCCAGCGATCGGTCAATGGGTCCAATCCCCAATCAGTTTTGCCGGCAACGGGCGGCCGGGCGTTGGTCGGATAACGAGTTGGTACGATCCAGATGTTCTTTTGAGTACAAACATTCCGGTCCCCCCTCAAGGGTGGCAGAGCGCGGCTGAGCAACCTCTTCGCGACGGCGGCCACTGGTGCCGCTTCCAGCAGACCATCGTTGACGACGCAGATGGCGCGACTCTCTCCGATTGGATCGAAAGCGGACGTTTTGAAAAGTCTTCAACGCCGCCCGACTGATTTTCTTCGATGAATGAGCACGTCTACTGTCATTTATGACAGTAGACGTGCTCGGCGCGGGTGGCGCACATTCGGTTATGCAACCAAGCGTTCAAACGATGGTGTGATCTCGTTTGCGCATGACGATAATACAGGGAGCTCCGGTCATGACTGACTCAGTGATTCGTCCCATTGAACAACTGTTTGCGCGGACTTTCAGCGAACAGCAACGCGAGACCTATGCTGATTTTTGCGCCTACCTGAAGAACGATGGTTCAGTTTTTCCTGTTGTGGAGCGGGGTGTTCAGGGGCTGATCAAGGATTACCAGTTGAGCCCGGATGATGCGCGGGCATTTCTGCGCGGAGCCAATAGCCTGGCGATCTATATTCGACGTCAATTCATCGAACACTCTTTGACCAGTGATGCAGTCCATGTCACCCAATCCAAAAGTGGTTTGCTCTCGATGGTGGCGGGACCGAGTTATGAACTATTGTTCCAGCCGAATTTCGATGCGCTTTGTCCACCAGATGCACTGGAATCAATTACTTCACCAGTGGCCTATCTGATCGAATTGTTACGTTGGATCGATGACCGGATTTCTCCGGAGGGTGATGATACAAGCCTGGATTTGCATCAGCGGCGGAGCGATTTGAAAAAGTTGCTCGTCGATTTCAGTTCAGTACACCAAGTGGTACCCGCTCTAGACATCATTGTTCAAGTACTCGAGACGTTCATCGACGAGAACGCCAAAGAGGATGAAGCAGGCAAGAAAACCGATCTTGAGCAGGCGCTGATTACGGCCCATTACCCTAACGGCCTGCCCTACTATCAGCATTGGGTCACACTCGATTTTGTCGCCAACAAACATGGCCTTTCGGTCGGCAATTTTGTCCATATGGTGGACAACGCTTATCCCTATTTCTTGCGATCAGAAGCCTGGGATCTCGATGCAGGGCGTGCATTTGCCCATGCTTCGCGCCTGGGGCCGTACCAACGCCAGTTACTGACGGCGGCTCCCGTAGTTGTCGGCGACAGTGAGGCACGAAATGCCTATTGTCTGCATAACTTCGGCACGAACGAGATGACATCGCAGAACCTCAATCAGGTGAGCTTTTTCGGTGAGCGAACCCGGATGGAGGCTCGGGCCATTGAGGAGTTGTTGTCGATTCGCAATTCTGCCCCGACGCGCTCAGACAATGTCACGGTCTACCCGGAACAGACCGGAATTACCGACAGTTCTCGTTCCGGCTCGGTGTTTATCAATGGCGCAGGTGCGGCTTCGATCACCATCAATTACAACTTACAGCAATCGGGGTTCCTGCACCGTCTGTCAGTGTCTCCCGACATAATTGACCCCTACGAGCGGATGAACCGCAAGTTGCGTCTGGATCGATGGCTGGGCCTGCCCAGTGAACAGGTGGATGCGCTACTGGCAGCCGCATTCAATGCAGAAGCGCGTGGCGCCACCCCCCCAAATGCAAAATGGATTTCCAGTCACGTGGTGCATGCCCTGGGGCTGTTCCAGTCGCTGCGCGAAGGGTATGGCTGTTCTGCGGAGGACTTCGCGGCGTTTATAGATCAGGTTTCGATTTACGGTCGTGGTGAAGTGCTCTCGCAATTTGACCGGACTTTCAATAGCCAAGGTACGTATCGCCAACCGCTGATGCTGGACGGCGGAGCATTTCCGATATTGCCGGTGCAAGGTGCGAGCGATTTGACGATCAACCAGTTGTGCAGTGGACTGGGCATCGACCTGAAAACATACGTTTACCTGGCAGTCGCCATTGCCCGGGCTCATGAACGCAGTGAAACACTCCTGCGCAACCCGGCCATTATCTCGAGCTTTTATCGGCTGGTGAAATTGCCGCGATTGCTGGGTATGACGCCTGTCGAGGGCGTCCTGATGTTGGCGATTCTGGGTGGTGACAGCTGGCTCAACGGTCTTGCTGGTTTGCCTCAAATCGTTGAGAAAACTGGTAGTCACACGACTCCGGACGCCCTCAATCTCATTTATGCCATGCATTCATGCGCGTCCTGGTGCAAGGATCGCCAGATGCCGGTGTTGTGGATGCTGCAGCAGGTTTCGCCGCCGCAAGCACTGGCTGTCGCCACGGAAGAGGAGCGCCGTTTTTTCGATCAGATCCGCAATCTGCTGCCTGCCGCCCTGTTCAACAATGCGGGCTTGGTGATGGCTGGCGTACCTGCGCCAGTAGGACTGGACTGGACGGCATTGCTGGTGAGGCTGATCCATCCTGCCGGACTGGTCATCACCTCACCACTGCCGGAGTCTGAATATCTGGCTTTTGCCCGGGAAAGACTCGACCAGGCTGTCAAAGACGGTATCGGCGAGAACGACGCGGTTGTCAGAAGCGTCATCGTCGAACGGATGTTGACCGTATTGTTACAGGCTAGAGAGGCACAAGTCTCGGTCGTCCGCGAGTGCCTGGCGGTTTACACCGGCCTCGACGCTGAACGCGGTCTACGGGTACTGACGTGGTCGCGGTCTACGGTCGATCAGTTGTTGGTTCTGGTTCTCGAACGTGGCGAACGAGATATGCAGGACGGCGTGCGTGAGTCCGGACAACCGGATTTCTTGCTGAGCCTGCTGGCGGATGTGCGACGACGCAGTGCGGTCGTGAGCAAACTGGATCTGAGTGCTTTGCTGCTGGATGACTTTCTGCAGTACGGCCATACAGCCTGGATGGATCAAGACGACCGGCATCTGTTGTCGATGACGACGTTGTACTACCTGACCTCGCTGACCCGGGCATTTGAGCTCAGCGAACAGCCAGCCGAAAAACTTCTCGACTACCTGCGGGAGGTCAATGCGTTGCCTCAGCCTTTGACAGGCGATGCATTAAAGCTGGTACAGCAGGCGGCGGCGCTACGGCTCGCGGAGTTTTTTGACTGGAGCGTGCAGGAAGTGCGCGAGTGTGTCGCCCACATCGATCCGCAATCGCAGATTCTCAAGAGCCTGAGCCAACTGGACCTGCTGATGCGTATTCGCGTGTTGGCGGGGCACAGTGGCATGGACGCTCTGACAATTTTCCTCGTGGGCAACCTGCCAGAGACAATCGACAAGGATGCTTATCGAATTGCGGCCGAGCATGCCGTACTCAGCCTTTCGGAAACTCGTGCAACGGTGGTTTCTTTCAACGATGAGTTGTCTGAACCACTCGTGATCATGACCTGTGTCGTGGACAGGAACGATGTGATCGCTAATAAACCCGACGAGAAAATCATCTTTACCGTGACCCTCAGAAATGCAGATGGCGCCCCGTTGAGCGGGGTTCGTGTGCACTGGAAAACGAGCCTGGGCACGATGGAGAGTCACACGACCGAGACCAACGGAACGGTCGCAGTCCAGTACTTGCCCGGCATGCTCATGGGGCAGGAGAGACCATTGTTTTGGGTGCCCCTGATCAGCGCTCAACAGGCGCCGTTAATCAACATTACCGATGATGGGGAGTCGCTGTTCTTCCCGGGGCCGTTGATGTCCCTGGTGCCGCTTGAGCCAGTACCTAAAGGTAATGAAGTAGAGCTCTCGGCAGTGGCGCAGGACAATTACACAAACCTGGGACGCAACCGCCTCGTGCGCTGGACTGTCGAGTCCGACAACGATTCGGAGTCCGCAGTAATCCGCCCAGAGCAGAACTTCACCGATTCCAAGGGCTCCAGCCGGGTGTCTGTGTCCAGTCAGACTGGAGGACGGTTCGTCGTCACGGCGACGATCGAAAGCAGTGGACATTCTACGGAGTTCGAACCTTTCACGCTTTTGTAACGAAGATGCGTGTTGCCGGTGCGTACGCCCCACAATGGAGACATTGTCATGACTCAAAGCAATCTTGCTGAATTGCTTGAAAAACGCCGCACAGCTCTGGTCGAGTACTGCATCGGACAGGCAGCCAAGGAAAGATATCCTTTTCTGAGAACCCCGGCAGATCTGTTCGAATTGCTGCGTATGGACCCGCTCGACAACTATCCGGTGCAAAGTTCATGGGTGGCCGAGGCGACCAGTTGTGCACAGCAATTCATCCATGCGGCCTATCGTAAACTTGAGCCTGGCTATGAAACCGTCGAGTTCGACAAGACGCATCTGAAACTCTGGGAGCAGTACAGCAATTACCCTGACTGGGCTGCCCTCATGATGATCGCTGTCTACCCGGAGAACTACATCAACCCCTTTGTACGACGACGCAAGACGCGTCTGTTCAAAGACCTCGAGAATAATCTCAATCAAGCGCGCTTGAGTAATGACTCCGTGCAACGTGCGATGCAGAGTTACCTCAAAGAGTTTGAGCAGATCTGCAATCTGGAGGTCATCAGCGCCTTCCTGTACGGCGATTCACCGACTCGCGCAACTTACTATTTTATTGGTCGCCAGCGCGTACAGCCTTTCCAGTATTTCTGGCGCGAGGCAGACATCGAGCTTACATCCGGCAGCGAGGAGATCAATCCTGCAGCGTGGGGTGAATGGCAACCGGTCGATATTCCTGTAGGGCCAAGGGTTCTGGATATACGCCCGGTCTTCTGGAGCGGGCGCTTGTGCCTGGTATGGGCCGAGTGGCGCGACCGGGTGGATGGCAAGACAATCGAAGAGTACGTGCCACACAAGCTGGACATCAATCTGGCGTATTTGAATCAGGATGCAGAATGGTCGGCGCCATTAAGTTTGTACAGCAGCGATCAAGCCGAGGATTCCAGTGCCGGCGCGCGGTTGGTCGCGACGACATTAACCGATGACATTCACCCCAAGGGCAGGCTCGGTGTGCTGCTCACCAATGGCAAGACCGAGGTCGGCACTCTGAATGTCCATACAGCCCGCGATGTGCTTTTTCGACGACTATCCGAAGACGATGGCGGTTGGCTCGAGCATTTGGCTGATCATCGCTTCACCGATGCCTTGATCATCCAGCATCCTTTGACGCCCAAAAACCAGCCGGTGGTTGCCATAACCGCGAGTTCGGGAGTCTTGGCACCCTACTACGCGCTGCAAGCGGTATTTTCGGAATCGGGGGACGAGGATCTTCTGTGGGTCAGAGCGCTGTGCCGCCGGAGAAGTGAGACCATTACCGGCTCTGCTGATTTTGAGTTGAAGCTCACTGACAGCGCGGAGGGCGATGATCCTCCGATTAAGGAAACGCAACCTATTGCAGGCGGCTGGGCCACAGACTGGATGAAGGCCAAACGAGCCCGGGGAGGATTCACCACCCCGGCCGTGTTTACCTTTGGAAACATCACACACGGGACCAGGACCTTTGCCGTATCGCTAACTGCTATCTCGCGTTTCGTAACGCCGACGCTGGAAAAAAACACCCTGGACGCAGCGCAATTTATCGCGTTCAGGCAGCCCGGTATGCTCGAACGTGTACGGATGAATTCGCTGTTCGGCCCGGAACTGGTACAACGCGCCAACATCTCCGTCGATGCCGTGCTCGATTGGAACACCCAGTTCCTCGCAGAGCCGCCACCTGCCTCAGGCGCGATTTCAGAGCCGAACGGGGCGTTCAATGGCGCCAACGGCCTGTATTTCTGGGAGCTATTCTTTCATCTGCCGCATCTGGTGGCAGCACGTCTTCGCGCCGAAGATCGATACCTGGAAGCTCAGAACTGGCTGCATTATCTGTTCGACCCACAAGCCGCGGCAAGTGACGAGCCGCAGAAACCGCTTTACTGGCGCTGTCGTCCACTGGACGCTGGAGGCAGTCCGGGCCACGAAGCGCAGATGTCGACGGACCCGGACGCAATAGCCTACGCCGCGCCCCGGCACTACCGGATCCTGGTGTTCACCGAGTATGTAAAAAACCTGATCGATTGGGGGGACTGGCATTACCGGCAACTCACCCGGGATGCTTTGGTGGCAGCGAAGTTGTGTTACGTGCAGGCCGAATTCCTGATGGGTAAGCCGCCCTCGGCGCGTGCGGTCACCCGCTGGGAGGCTGAGACAGTTGCAAGCTTGCTGGCAAAAAGCTCGACACGCCCAGCGCTGGAACTGTTTGAAAGCAGCTTTTTATTTTCCCTGGCTGACTTTCCTCCGGCCGCTGAAGCTCCGCCACTGATGGGGCTTCTGGCTAACGGGCCTTTCAAGATGCCAATCAACGAACCACTGCTTGGCCTCTTCGGTTTGCCCGGCCAGCGTCTGAACAATTTGCGCAACAACCTGACGCTCGACGGTAAACCGTTGAACATTCCGCTGTTCAGTCCGCCGACTGATCCCAATCAGTTGTTGCGCGATCTGGCCACTGGCGGTGCGGGGGCGCCAAGACCTTTGGGCGGTCGTCTGGTGGTAGGGGCTTTTCGTTGGCGCGTCACTTATGAATCAGCGTTACGTGCCGTACAAACCCTGCAGGAATATGGCAGTCAGGTATTACGCCTGCTTGAGCAGCGTGACCGGGCTGAACAGGAAGAGTTGCAGCAAGACCATTTGAAGGAATTGGGAGATTACGCTCGTATCGTTCAGGAACAGTCGCTTGCGCAACTGCAAGCGACTGTAACGGCTCTGGGGCAGAGCCGTGCCATGGCACAGGAACGAGCCGATCGTTATCAAGCCTGGTATGAGACAAACGTGACCGATGACGAATATCAGGTCATGGAAAAACTGCAGGCAGCCAAATGGTTGAATGTCGCTACTACGGCAATAAAAGGCGGTGGAGCGGCGCTGGCACAGGCGCCGAATATTTTTGGCATGGCCGCCGGTGGCATGCGCTACGAAGCAATTACCGATGCAGTGGTCTTCGGTTTGCAAATCAGCGCCATGGTCTTGCAGACGGACGCGGATAAACAAGCGCTCACCGCAAGTTATAGTCAGCGGCGCAGAGAGTGGGAGTTGCAACGCGATCAAGCGCGAGCAGAGGTTCGTGCAATCGATGAACAGATTACAGCGCAGGGCTTTGCGCTGGGAGCGGCCAAAGCCAGTCTTGAGCAAACCCTCAGGGCCAACAGCCAGGCTTTGGCCCTTTACAACTACTTGAAAAAGCGTGCCAGCAACGCCGAGTTGTTTGGTTGGCTGCTGGGCCAACTCAAGGCTTTGCACTATCAGGCCTATGACGCAGTGGTCAGTCTGTGCCTCAGCGCCCGTTCTTCGATGAGCGCCGAAACCGGCGATTACGATACGGTCGAAGCCTTGCCCCAGGTCTGGCTCGACAATCGTCATGGCCTGACGGCGGGCGAACACTTGCGCGAGTATTTGCTGCGTATGGATCGCCAGTATCTGCAAAGTCATGAGCGGCGTCTGGAACGGGTCAAAACTGTCTCGCTGCGCCGTTTGTTCGAGGATACGGATGACCCGCAGGCGGGTTTCTCCAACTGGTCGCAAGCGCTGGCCGACTTGATAGACAAGGGCTCTCTCGAGTTTCATCTGACGCAATTGATGTTTGACCGCGATCATCCGGGGGAATATTGCCGGCTGATCAATCTGGTAGAGGTTGACCTGCCAGTGTTGGTCGGGGCTTATCAGGATGTACAGGCTACTCTGCTGCAGATCGGCAGCATGACTGCCACGCAGGCAACGGCACGTTCGGTCGAATATCTGCATCAACCCTCAGGCGCGGTGGCCCCTGCCGATGTGCAGTTCAATCTGCGCAGTGGCCAGCAGATCGGCTTGTCGGCGGGGGTGGCCGACAACGGTATGGCCGCCATCAAACCAGACGAGGGGTTGCTCAATCCGTTTGAGAATACCGGGGCTATATCCCGCTGGCAGTTGTACTTTCCATGGCCAAAAAACGAGCCGCAGCAATCGATGCTCAATTCGGTCACAGACGTCATTGTGCGCATCCGTTACACGGCCAAGGCCGGTGAGCCGACGTTCACTCTGGCGGTCAAGGATCTGGTTACGCGGGCAATGTCTTCCCGTCAGCAACGCAATGCCAAAGGAGCAGGCCATCATGAATAGTCCAGTCATTCAGGCCAATGACAGTCTGGTCCTCAACGGTGATTTCACTCTGGGCACCACTTCCTGGACGAAAGGCGTGAACCCGCGGGAAGTGACCGTCGTAAGTGAGATCTATGAAGGCACGCCGATCAAGTTGCTTTCCGCCGGCAATCTGGGCTCGATCTGGCAAGAACTCACGATACCGGTGGGCGCCGGCGACAATGCCCGGTACGAGATGAAGTGCCTGTATGAGACGCGTCACACCGAACCGGCGCTATTGGTTATAACTGATGCAGAGGGGACACTGCTCAGGGAAATTCAATTGCCCCCGGGCAGCCCTCGCAATCTTGAGGAGGATAAGGCGCGCATCGACAGCGGACAGCCGCTGGTCTTCGAACCCGTCAGTTACAGCGCTCCTTTCGATCTGCCGCTGCAACGCCTGGACAAGATACGCGTCAGTGTGATCGCCCCATACAACGCCAACCCCAGTGATTATCAACTGAAAGTCTTGATAACCCGTATTTACCTGACCTTGCATCTGGCCCCGGTGGCGCTGCAGACGGTGAAGCTGGATGAGGAACTTTTGTCGCCCGGCCGAACGGTGTACCTGTGCCTGGGCGCGGATAGCGGGTTTCAGCATCGGCTCGAATTCGTGCCGGAGCCGGACAGTCCCTGGATACACACCAAGGCGGCATTGACCAGCGATGACAACCCGCAAGGCGCTGTCATTTCCACACCTGAATGGGGTGTAAATCAATCGTTGGATTTACCCTGGACTCTCCGATGCCCAATGCTCGGTGATCAGGACCCATATCTGTTCAAGTTCAATCTGGTCAATCAGTACACCGCCGAATCCTACCCGATGCAGGTTTCGCTGGGCCACCACCGCCTGGTATTTCGTGACGTATTGGAGGCGGCGTATTACCCGGTGCTGGCATTGGAACAATCGGTGCGCCTGGGAGTAAGAGTTGCGTCCTGGTACACCGGTCAATATCTCGCTGGGCGCACGGTGACATGGACGATCGAGGGGCAAGAGATTCTGGGCACTACGCCGACTGACCCCGAAGGCTGGGCTTACTTTGATTACCTGCCAGCATCCTGGGGCGAGTTCTCTATCAAAGCCTCGGTGGCCAGCCCCTACTATACCGATGGCGTTGCAACTACCACGCTGGATGTCTCGGTACTGGAAACCGATCCATGGAACGAGCTAATGGCGGTGGTCGAGGGCAACGCGTTGCCGTGGACACAAAAGACCGGTTACCCCAATCGTGGCTCAACCTATTCTTTGATGGTGAGAGTACCCGAAGTGCTGCGCCACACCGAACTGGCGCTGCGCTGGCAAGGCGACTCCGCAGATCAATTGGGTGTGCAAGTGCTGCCGAAGCTGAATGAATCGGTGCCTGTCGATGGCCTGGATTTACCTTGGCAATTGATTTGCAGGGATGTGCTCGACGGTCGTTTTGAATTGCAGTTTGTGTGTTCGAAGTTGCTGCTGCCCTCTGGCAAAAAGCCAATGTCACTGGCACGCAATGTGGTGCGCATCGGCGAAGTGCAGGAGGCTAACAAGTTTCCAGTGGTGGACGAGCGCGAAAGCGTTCTGCTACGAGTGCAAGTGCTGCATATGGTTGCCAACGGGGAGGGAGACCCGGTCAACAATGCACAGGTGAACTGGCTGACCCCCGAGGGCGAGATATCGACCCGCAGCGGAGTCGGTGGTTGGGCCAGCGTGCTTTATCAGCCAGTCAACTCCGGCGATCTGGTGGTAACCGCAAGCGTCAGGGCTCACCCCGACGCGGTTGCGGTAGAGCGGCCGTTCGCGGTGAAGGCGTTGGCGAGCAGTCCCTGGAAAAATCAGGTGCGCATCCTGTTTGACGGCGTTGAAGTCGATCTGGTCGAGTTGGGATTGTTGTGCAGGCGAGGAACCTCACACACGCTGAGGATTGAACCAGCGGTCGGTAGTTCTTTACTCAATCAGTTGCTGACATTGCAATGGCGCGAAGATAACCCGGGTATCGGCTTGACCGTGGCCGATATTGGCGTGCCGCAAAAACTGGAAGCTATAGGCCTTGAGTGGGCGTTCTCTTCACAGGCCGCGTCGAGCATCAGCAGCCTGTTCAGTTTGACCTTGAGTAGCCCGGTGCTCGAGTTGCCACGTGAGTTGTTCGGACGACTGATTTCTGCACAACTGGAAGATGAACTCACTGCGATGCTTGATCAGGTGGCAGGCATGCAGACGAGCCAGACATTTTTTCCCTGTATTGGCGCCCGACACGCATGGCGTTATCTGCCTAATGCCCTGAGCCCTCTGGTGGGTTTGCAGGTAACACTGATGTGGCTGGGGACACCGCCTGAGGAGCTGGGCGCTGGGGTCGAGCCGCCGCTTGATGAAGCCCAAACACTCAGTGACGGGGGCGTCGGATGGACGCTGGATTTCACCTCAAGCAAGGCTACTGGCGAGTTCCAGGCGGGGCTCTATTTACCTGCGTTGGCGGTATCTACATCGGCCAATCCGATGCGTCTCGGCCATAACAAACTGAGAATTGAAGACTGGCGCGAGTCTGCTACTGATGCCGTTATCTACAAGGATGAAGCCTGGAGCTGGGTGAAGGTGGTTTCGGCGTTCACCGGACAAGCAGCCACGCAGACTGCGGTGCAGTGGAAAACGGCGGCCGACTCGAACTCCGTCGCCACCGATGATCTCGGCTGGTCGGGCTTTGGTCTGGCACCAACAACTGCAGGACCACACATTGTTACGGCTAATGTAGTCAGCCCTTTCGACGGCTACGAAGAGCAGCACTCTCTGACAGTCAGCGCATTGGCTCGTGATCCTTGGGAAACAGTGCGGGTGCGTTTTGATGGTCACGACGAGCAGCCTTGGGGTAGTCGCACCTATTTTCCAAGACGTAATGGCACCCATGTCCTTGAGCTGTTGATCGAAGAAGGAAGCCCGTTGTTGCTGCAAGAGCTGACCCTGGGGTTGACCGGTACCGGTCCTGCTGAACTGGGGTTGGGTTTCGAGCCCGCGCTGGGCGTGCCGCATCGGCCAAATCCCTTGGGATTTCGCTATGCCTTACGTTGCGGCAATTTGAAGGATGGCGGTTTTGCACTCCGCCTGAGTGCAGAACGTCTGGCTCGGTTATCACCAGCCAATGCAATGTCATTGGGGGTAGGCGAGCAGGTTTTGAAAATCATCGCCGGCAGTCGCCTTCAGCAGGTTCTGGAGTGGGAGCAGGAACTCGTCGAGCGGATAACAGTGGTTTCATCTACCACTGGTAAAGGCATCGCGGGGGTACTGGTCACCTGGCGCAATGACGATCTCGGAACGGTGACCAGTCTGACCGACTTCTATGGTGTGGCCACTTTGCGCTTCAAACCTCACACACCAGGTGCCGCGGTGGTGACAGTGACAGTGGGAGATGTGCTGTATTCGGAGTCGGTTGCCCTGTCCTTTACATTGCAAGAGCCTCGAGAAATTCAGGCGCTGTCCAGCCCTGATCCAATTGGCTATCCCGGCAAGGAAATGTCGGCGGAGGCTACGCTGGTGTCGGCGATGACGGGGCAGCCTCTATCCGATGTCGAAGTAATGTGGGAATACCCAGGAATCAAAATTGCTTCGACGAAAACAGATATAGATGGCAAAGCCAGGGTGGTGTTCAGGCTTCCTCCGATCAGAAAAGGAATTCTCCAAGCCACGGTTCGTGGAGGGTACGGCGGTTGGGAGGTGAAAATCATGGAGTTTTCAGCAGTACCGAATTCGGATACGTGGTTGCAGGAATTCACACTTTGGCTGAATGATCGAGAAGTGGATCTGGTGGATGGGAAGCTGAACTTATCGGCCGGAGAAACCTACGAGTTGGAGCTGAGAGTCAATAAATACAGTTGGTTGATAGGCTGGGTCAGTATTGCTCTGGGAGAGCTGCGTGGCGCGGAGGAACTTGGCCTCAAAATTGATCCACTTCCAAGTGTCCTACAACCTGTGGATGGAGCCCCTGTATGCTGGTCTCTTTCTTCCCTTGATACAGGGAAAAGCGGCGATTTCACATTGAAGTTGACCAGTCCGGATCTCCCTGACCGACCTTTATCAGGTCAAATGGTTAGTTTTTCTGGAGCAGTCGAGGTGTTGTTCGACACCTTCGAAATGAAGTTTGGAGATGGGACAGTATTTCCCTGCCTCGGTACCGCACATGCCGTTACCATACTACCTACGCCGAACAGCATTCTATTGGGGATGGATGTGAAACTGACATGGAGTGGTCAGTCCGCAACAGATCTCGGAGTGACAGTGAGACCGCCTCTGGAGGACGCTCAGCAGCTGAATCCGGGTGGCGTAAGCTGGATACTGGATTGCACGGAAAGCACGAATGCGGGGTCCTTTTCGCTGCAACTAACGATACCGGGTTGGGGAAAGCACTCCCTGCAATTGCCTGCGTTTCTTGGGCATAATTTGGTTACTGCTGAGCGCTGGCAGGAACCAGTTGACGTTTTTCCGGGAAATCCACCACAGTGGGTGTATGGAATTCGAGCGATGTCCTCCTTTCTCAAAACACCATCCTCTGGAGTTCAGGTCAGCATCGATAGGGGCTCCCCTACCCCTGGCTATGAGAACACTCTTTCAAATGGGGAAGTCATTATTCGAACAGATGGGTACGTCAGAATGTGGATTGTTAACAGATACGACGGAAGCACTGTCTGAGCGCTGATTGGAATTCGTAAAGTTATTCATGTGTTGTTAGTAATAAAATACTATTTATGCGCAGTTATCATTCCCCCGTCCTTTTCCAGGTCAGATATCGCGTTACCAGATTGACCCCCAGTCGCTGGGTGCTTGCATCCAGCACTAGAACTCCATGAGCGCTCAGTCGTTCGTGGAATTCCGCCCGGGCATTGAGATAATCCACCGTGCCGCAGTAAGCCAGCGCATCGGGTAAGGTCTGCACTGGTGTATGACGCACGCGGTCGAGGGTTTCCTCGCGCAAACTGATCACCAGCACCTGATGTTGCTGACTTAGACGTTTGACGCTGGCGAGCAGATCCTCGTCGTCTTCGTCACGCAGGTTGGTCAACAGAATGACCAATGCCCGACGTTTCTGTCGGGCCAGCAATAGGTTGGTGGCAGCCGGATAATCGGCAGGACGCTGACTACTATCGAGGTCATAAACGCCGTTGAGCAAGACCTTGAGCTGACTGGCACCTTTGATCGGCGCCAGATATCGCGGCTGATCGCTGGCAAACGTGCACAGCCCGACGGCATCGCCCTGACGCAGCGCCACATGACTCAACAACAGGCAAGCATTCAGCGCATGGTCGAAGTGGGACAGTTCGTCGTCCTGGCTACGCATGCGCCGGCCGCAATCGAGCAGAAAGATGATCTGTTGATCGCGTTCATCCTCATACTCGCGAGCAATCGGTGTGCGCTGGCGGGCGGTGGCCTTCCAGTCGATCTGGCGCAGGCTGTCGCCTTCTCTGAATTCGCGTAACTGGTGAAACTCCTGTCCTTGCCCGCGACGTTGGCGCTGGCGCACACCGAGTCGGCTCAGCCAGTTATCCACGGCGAGCAATTCACCGCCGTACAGTCGGGCGAAATCCGGGTAGACGCGGGTGCTGTCCTGCACCGGCGACAGGCGTTTGCCTGACCATAGACCCAGCGGACTCGGCAGGTTTATTTCGCACTGTTCGAACAGGAAGTGACCGCGCTTGAGCGGACGCAGGCGATAGCTGACTTGGCTGTGCTGACCTGGTTGCAGCTCGACGGTCAATGGCAGGTCTTCAGTGTTCAGGCCGTCCGGGACATGATCGAACAACTCGACTCGCAACGGTTCGGCAAACTCGTGACTGACTTGCAGATGCACTTCACCCCAGCGACCGAGCGCCAGGTTGCCGGGCATTTGCCGGGTTACACGTGGCGAGGGCAAGCGCCTCAGGCGCACGGCGTCGATGATTGCCAGGGCGAGTAGCGCCAGCAGCAAGCCCCAGTTGACCGACAACAGGCTCGACGGAATCTCGACTTGCAACGCTTGCAGCGTACCCGACACGATGCCGATGGCGAGCAGGGCGGCCAGCCAGATCAGTAGAAGCCGTGACGGTTTCACAGACGCGGCGCCGGGATCTGGTCGAGCAGCTGTTGCAGGACTTGATCCACTTCCAGGCCGTCGATGTCCAGCTCCGGCGAAATGCGCACGCGATGACGCAGCACCGCCAGCGCACAACCCTTGATGTCGTCCGGAATCACGAACTCACCACCGCGCAACAAGGCCCGGGCGCGGGCGCAACGTACCAGTGCGATGGAGGCGCGCGGCCCGGCGCCGAGGGTCAGACCGGGCCAGGTGCGGGTGCTGCGGGCCAGCCGCACCGCGTAATCGAGCACTTGATCATCCAGCGGCAGATCGCTGGCGATGCGTTGCAGGGCTTGCACATCCTTGGCTTGCAGCACGGTGCGCAGCGGTTGCACATCGAGCATGTCGCCACGGGTCGAGCGGCTGACCTGACGCACCATGTCCAGCTCCTGCCCGGCATCGGGGTAATCCATGCGCACCTTGAGCATGAAACGGTCGAGTTCGGCCTCCGGCAGTGGGTACGTACCTTCCTGTTCAATCGGGTTTTGCGTGGCCAGCACCATGAATGGTTGGGCGATGGGCAGGGCCCGGCCTTCGAGGGTGACTTGCCGCTCCTGCATCGCTTCGAGCAATGCCGCCTGGGTCTTGGCTGGTGCACGATTGATCTCGTCGGCCAGCAACAGGTTGGTAAACAACGGGCCTTTGCGCAGCTTGAACTGCTCGGTGTGCAAGTCGTACACCGCGTGGCCGGTGACATCGCTGGGCATCAAATCCGGGGTGAATTGAATGCGCGCGAACTCGCCACCGAAGCAGCGTGCCAACGCCCGCACCAACAGGGTTTTACCCAGGCCGGGGACGCCCTCAAGCAGCACATGCCCCCCGGCGATCAGCGCCGTCAGCACATCATCGACCACGGCATCCTGGCCAATCACCGCTTTGCGCAATTCGTTACGCACCGCTTGCGCGAGTTGGCTGGCGCGCTGGCGCTGCTGTGCGGCATGGCTGGCCGAGCCGGGCTCGATCTGTTCACTCATAGCGAATTCCTCAAGGTTTGCAGATGGGCAACCTGACGGCTGAAAGCAGCATGGGACATGCGTTGTTTCGGCGCGGGGCTCAGGGCCTGGCTGATGGCGCGAGTCGGTTGCCGGGTCAGGCGCGACAGCACCAGCCATTGCTCGGCAACGTTCAATTGGTCGAAACCGGGATGACGGCGGCGGGCGCGGCGCAACACGTCCTGTTGCAGGGCTTGCACCAGGGTTTGCTGGCCGTTGTGGCGCAGGATGAAATCGGCACTGGCGCGCAAGTGTTCCTGCAACTGGCGACGTCCGGTGGGAGCCGGTGCCTGCAAGGGGCCTTGGCGTACGCCAACGTGCCAGAGCCACAGGCCGATCAACGCGAGCAGGGCGACGATGGCCTGCGGGAAGTAGCGCCAGAGCAGGGTCAACAAGCCGTCGTGGTCGGTGTTGAAGATCAGCGTGGCGTCGGTATCGGCGGTCAGATACCAGAGTAGCCAGGCGTTGTCGTATTGATCGATGGTGCGGTTTTTCCACAAGTCGGCATCGGTGACCACGGTGATCGAACCGAGGCCGTGCGCCAGTTGCATCATGTGCGTGGCTTTGCCGCTGTTGGCCCAGGCTTGCACCAGGTTTTTCGGATCGTCGAGGTGAAACTCCGTGTCGAAATTGGCGTAGGCGGGCGCGTCTTCATCTTCCAGATACAGCTTGGTCAGATTCGGATAAGGATCGTCGGCGAGATCTGCCGGCGGGTCCTTGAGATCCTTGCTCAAGGACTGATGCAGTTGCACCCGGTCCAGCAGCAGGTCGTTGCTTTGTTTTGCCTGTTCGTCCCACAGCGCTTCGGCGACGAACACCAATCGCCCGCCGGCGCGGGTCCAGTTCAAGACTTGATCGACCTGACGCGGGGTCATTCTCGAGCGCTCACCGAACAACAACAGCGTGTGCTGACGGGGATCGATGTCGGGCAGCACTGCCAGACTTTCGGCATGGGTGATATTGATGCTGCGACCCCGCAGGAACATCTCCGCCGCCAGATAAGGATTGGCTTGCGCCGCCGGAGACGGGCCGTGATTGATTACTTCCTGATAGGGCTGGGCCTTGAGATACAGATAAATGCTCAAGGCAGCCAGCAGCGCCACGATCAGCGCGGCAACCCAGCACACCGTACGCCGGTTCAATGTCGGGCAGCGTGGTCGAACAGGGTGCGCCAGCCATCGCAGAGTTCCTGTTGCAGATGTGCCGCCGGAACGCGATGCCCGTACGCCATGTTTTGCCAGTGGCAGGTCAGGTTACGGCTGTAGGCAAGCAGTTGCGGGCGCTGCAACTGTTCGATGCGGGTCAGCACCTGATGTTCGGTGTCGGCGGGTTTCAGTGTCAGGTCGAAGTCGTGCAGTAAATGGCTGAGCAGGCCTCGATAGAGCAAACCCAGCGCCGCACGTGGTTGGGTTTGCCAGAGCTGCTCGGCGCTGCTGGCGATATCGTCGGGCAGGCTTTCACGGGCGAGGTCCAGTCCGAACGCCTGTTGCGGCAGCAGTTTTTTGCTGCGAACAGGCAGTTTCGGGCGGCGACTGACGAATGCTTGCAGCAATTCACGATAGCGCCAGATCAGCCAGCCGAGTGCTGCCAGTAGTGCGCCCCACAACAGCACTTCAATGACTTTCGCCAGGACATTCAAATGCAGGCCGTCGAGCCAACCCAGTAGAGTTTTCAGCCACTGCGGCGCTGCGCCCGGGTTTTCGTTTTTGGCCGGAGCTGCCGGGTCGTCGCCAAAACGATAGCGCGTAACGGTTTGCGGATTTTTGAACGGTGGTTGTTCAAGCAACGTCTTGATGCTGTCGCGAGACGCCTGACTGGTCAGTGGCTGGTGCAACAGGCGTGGTGCCTCGGGAGCACTTGCGGGATCAGCGGCCCAGACCGATTGCACATTCGGTAGCAACAGACAGACCGCCAGCAGCACCGCGACTGCGCTGCTGTTCAGGCGCTGGCGCAAGCGGCGGAACACCAATTCGATGTCCCACGCTTCCAGCGATGTACGCCGGTTCAGATAAAGGCTGAAACCGCAGGCGACGTAGATCGGTTCCCAGACCACCAGTATCAAAGCGTAAAAAGCATTGGTCAGGTGCTCGAGCCAGCGCCATTCCTGACCGCTCGCGAGGACCAGCGTCTGCCAGTCCCAGTCGGTTTCGATCTGCTGTGGCAGCAGCATGTAGAACAACACCATCAGCCCGATCCACAGCGCGGTTTCCAGATGCACGCCGATGATGGTCAGCCATTGCGCGGCGCCGGCATTGCGTTGCAGCAATACCTGCAAACGGCGTTGACGGGCAGTGCCGCTCAGGCCTTCGAGTTGCACCACCGGTAACAGAAAGCTGCGACTGAAACTCAGCCGGCGCCACGTCAGACTCGCGAGCAATTGCGGTTTGAGCAACCGTGGCCACTGACGCAACGCTTCTTTGAGCGTCGGTGTTTCACCGAACAGCGCTTTCGACAGGATGTATAACGGCAGGCGTTCGTAGGCCGGTTTCAGCCACCAGAAAATGAAAATCGCCAGCGACGGTCGATCCCACAGCAACAGGCTGAGCAAGGCGAACAGCGGCAGGGTCACGATCGCCCAACTGGTCATCAGCAGACGCCGATGTTGCTGGCTCATTAGCACGCCCAGATCCATGGCTTCCCAGGTCGTGCGCGGGCGGATCACCACGGTCGCGTCACTCAGGCGCATGGTGGCTCCTTCCGGCGAACAGCAGATAACTCGCCACCGCCACCCAGAGTGCGGTGCCGACCAGGTATTTGGTGTGCGGCGTAACCCCGGTTTTCGACGACCAGTAAGCTTCGATAAAAGCCGCAATCAGCAAGAACAACATCACCCCGCACACCAGCAGGACGCTCTTGCGCGCTGCCCGTCGCAACGCTTCACCACGAGTCAGGCGCCCGGGTGCGATCAACGCCCAGCCCAGTTCCAGTCCCGCCGCCCCGGCCAGCGCAATCGCCGTCAGCTCGAAAGCGCCGTGGCCGATCACGAATGACCAAAAGGGCTGGCCGAAGCCGATTTCGGTGAGATGGCCGGCCACCGCGCCGATGATCAGGCCGTTGTAGAGCAAGAAGAACGCGCTGCCCAGGCCGAACAGCAATCCGCTGGCGAACGTCTGAAAGGCGATGCCGATGTTGTGCATCACGTAGTAGCCGAACATCACCCAGTCTTCGCTGGCGGCGCGCTCGGCGGAGCGTCCGAGATGGCCGGCAGCGGGGTCGTACATACCCTGCATTTCGCGTAGTTGTTCGGCGGGAATCAGGTTGTAAACCAGCTCCGGGAACAGATACACCATCACCCCGAAACCGATCAGGCTGAGGAAAAACAGCAGGCCGGCCGCCAGCACAAAACGCCATTCGGCACGCACCAGTCGAGGGAAGTCGGCGAGAATGAAACCCAGAAAGTTGGCGCCGAAACGACTGCGATGGCGATAAAGCTGTTGATGGCCGCGCAAGACTTGTTGTTGCAGCGAGTCGATCAGAAAGCTGCTGTAGCCGCGCTCTTCGGCCAGCGCCAGATGTTGGCAGAGTTGGCGATAGGCTTTGGGGAAACCGCCAACCTGTGACGTTTCCTTGCCTCGTTCAAGACGTTCGAGAGCCAGCGTGAAACGCTCCCATTCGGCCTTGTGGCGGGTTTCGAAAAGGCTTTGCTTCATGTCGGGCCCAACAAGCCGCGAGCGATGCCATTGAGTTCTGTGACGGCTTTCGGTGCGCTGATGTGCAGAGGCTGGGCCAGCAGCGCGGCCAATTCGTTGACCCGCGCCGTTGACAATTCGCCCTGACGTTCGGCAAAACCAAGCAATGCGCGTTGCTCGCTGAGGGTCAGCGGGACAGGGCTGCGACGCGGTTCGGCGTCGGGCAGTTGCGGTCGGGTGAGCGGGCGTTCGCTGTAGACCACCAAGGTGCCGGCGGCGATGTCACCGAGACGTTTGAACGTTGGATGTTGCAGGCAACTGATGGCGCCGAGGAAGTAGCCGAACGGCAGCAGATCGACGAATCGCAGCAGATTACGCAGCAGCGAGGCTGACCAGCCGACCGGCGTGCCGTCGTCGTGCACCACCCGCAACCCCATCCATTGCTTGCCCGGCGAGCGCCCCTGATGCAGCACTTCGAACAAAACCATGTACCACCAACTGACCAAGAACAGCAGCAGCGAGCCGAGGCCCATACCGAGCTTGCCGAGAAACGCCAGTGCGATAAACAGCACGCCGAGGATGACGCCGCGAATACCCAGGTCGATGGTGAACGCCAGTGAGCGCACCATCAAACCGGCTGGGCGCAGCGGCAAGTCGATGCCTTCCGGCGTCTCGACCTGATGCCGCGTGTCCAGTGGCGGGTTCAGCATGGCTTTCCGTGGCGGTGCTGTGTTCTCGAGCATGGGCTACCTGATGTGGCCTGATCGGGATTCGAAGTTCGTCCGATGCTAGCAGCCTCTCGGGGGGAAACGACATAACTATGTATTGCAAGGCGTATGTATTGCACATCATGTTGCGCGCAGTGATTGAATGGACAGATCGCTGGCCGCGACAGCGGTCGAACGCCTAGACTTCGTCGATCTTCAGTTCAGGAACCGCCCGTGACTTCAATCTTCTGGTACGACTACGAAACCACCGGCATCAATCCGCGCAACGACCGCCCATTGCAAGTGGCGGGCATCCGCACCGATCACGACCTCAATGAAATCGACGAGCCGGTCAATCTTTACTGCCAGCCCAGCGAAGACATCCTGCCGCATCCCGCTGCGTGCGCGATTACCGGCATCACCCCCGGCCAGCTCGCCGAACGTGGCTTGAGCGAAGCTGATTTCATGACTCGCGTGCATGCGCAACTCGCAGCGCCCGCGACTTGCGGCGCCGGGTACAACAGCTTGCGTTTCGATGACGAGATGACCCGCTACAGTCTGTACCGGAATTTTTTCGATCCTTACGCCCGTGAATGGCAGGGCGGTAACAGTCGCTGGGACTTGATCGATGTGGTGCGTGCCGCCTATGCCTTGCGCCCGGACGGTCTGAACTGGCCGACCGATGACGAGGGCCGCGTGACCCTCAAACTCGAACGCCTGACGGCCGCTAATGGCATCGATCATGGTCATGCCCACGAAGCGTTGTCTGACGTGCGCGCCACTATTGCCCTGGCGCGGTTGATCCGCGAAAAGCAGCCCAAGCTGTATGACTGGCTGTTTCAACTGCGCAGCAAGCAGAAGGTGATGGATCAGATTCGGCTGTTGCAGCCGATGGTGCACATCTCCGGACGCTTCTCGGCGGCACGCCACTATGTCGGCGTGGTCCTGCCGCTGGCCTGGCACCCGAAAAACCGCAATGCGCTGATCGTCTGCGATCTGCATCTTGATCCGCAGGGTTTGCTGGACCTGGACGCGCAGGCTCTGCGCGAGCGTCTGTACACCCGTCGAGATGACTTGGCCGAAGGTGAATTGCCGGTACCGCTCAAGCTGATTCACATCAATCGATGCCCGGTGGTGGCACCGTTGTCGGTGTTGCGCGCCGATGACCAACAGCGACTCGGTCTGGACATGGCGCTCTATCAGGCGCGAGCGCTGCGGCTAAGTGACGCACAACAAGTTTGGAAAGATAAAGTAGCGGCGATTTATGCCACTGAAGATTTCACCCCGAGCGAAGATCCGGAACAGCAGTTATACGATGGATTTATCGGTGACCGGGACCGTCGTCTATGTGAGCAAGTCAGAACCGCAGACCCTGCACAATTAGCGCAAGAGCAATGGCCTTTCGATGATGAACGTTTGCCTGAATTATTGTTTCGATATCGCGCTCGCAACTTTCCGCAAACGTTGAATTTCGAAGAGCAAGAACGCTGGAGAGTATTTTGTCAGCAGCGTTTGTCTGACCCCGAGTGGGGTGCACCCAATACTCTCAGTTCTTTTGCCGAGGCCACAGCCCAATGGACGCTTAGTGCCACACCAATGCAGAAGCAGGTGCTTGATGAGTGGCAGGATTATGTCGAGGCATTACGCAAACGTTTGGATCTTTGAAATCGAACATGTTGCGCAGTGAATTGCGCGCATAAAAAAACGCCAGCATCAGCTGGCGTTTTTCATGAGTCGCGGATCAGTCTGCGACGGGTGTTGCGGCTTAGCCCAGCAGGGTAGCCCAGCCTTCAACCACGTCACCGCCCCACTTGGCTTTCCACTCTTTCAGAGTTTTGTGGTTGCCACCTTTGGTTTCGATGACTTCGCCGTTGTGCGGGTTTTTGTATTGTTTAACTTTACGAGCGCGCTTGGTGCCGGTTGCTTTTACAGCAGCGCCACGAGTGCCCTTGGTTTTCGATTCCGGGTCCAGCAGAGCGATGATGTCGCGCAGGGACTTGGAGTATTCGCCCATCAGGGTGCGCAGTTTGCCTTCGAATTCCAGCTCGGCTTGCAGTTTGTCGTCTTCCGACAGGTTCTTCAAACGGGCTTGCAGCTCTTTGATAGCTTCTTCGGTGGCGCGATATTCGTTGATCAAGGACATGGGAACAACCTTATGTGTAGGTGTTGAATGGCAGGGGGACAGTGCAGCAATAATAGTCAGGCTGTTTCATCAAGTAAACATTTAACCGGAGTTTTTATTTAAATAAGTTTCGAGATACTGCCGTAAATTGAATATTCAGTTAAATAGTGTGATGCAGTCATCACGAATATTCACAATTACCTGTTGGAAGTGTGCCATTAGGGCGCCATCAGTCTGGCGCTAGCCTGCGTCAAAAAGACGTGAGCCGCGATGGCGCAAGGGTTGTGGTCATCATTACTGCAGTTTTTGCGCACAATCGCTAGAATGGCCGCCTTTGCGAAGTTCTGGAGTTTTCCCCCCATGCGCACCTTTCGGTTGGTGATTTCTTGCCCTGACCGCGTTGGCATCGTTGCCAAAGTCAGTAACTTTCTGGCATCCCACAACGGTTGGATCACCGAAGCGAGCCACCACTCGGACAATCAGAACGGTTGGTTCTTCATGCGTCACGAAATTCGTGCCGACTCTTTGCCGTTCGGCATTGAAGTCCTGCGCGAGAAGTTCGCGCCGATCGCCGAAGAGTTTTCGATGGACTGGCGCATCACCGACACCGAGCAGAAAAAACGCGTGGTGTTGATGGCCAGCCGTGAATCCCACTGCCTGGCGGACCTGTTGCACCGCTGGCACAGCGATGAACTGGACTGCGAAATCTCCTGCGTGATTTCCAACCACGACGATCTGCGCAGCATGGTCGAGTGGCACGGCATTCCTTATTACCATGTTCCGGTCAATCCGCAGGACAAGGAGCCGGCGTTCGCCGAAGTTTCGCGTCTGGTCAAACAGCACGATGCCGAAGTTGTAGTTCTGGCGCGTTACATGCAGATCCTGCCGCCGTCGCTGTGCCGCGAATACGCACACAAAGTCATCAACATTCACCACAGCTTCCTGCCGTCGTTCGTCGGTGCCAAGCCGTACCATCAGGCGTCGCTGCGCGGCGTGAAACTGATCGGCGCGACTTGCCACTACGTGACCGAAGAGCTGGATGCCGGCCCGATCATCGAGCAGGACGTGGTACGCGTCAGCCACAGCGACAGCATCGAAGACATGGTGCGTTTCGGCCGTGACGTCGAGAAGATGGTGCTGGCCCGTGGTCTGCGTTATCACCTGGAAGACCGCGTGCTGGTGCACGGCAACAAGACCGTGGTGTTCTGATCCGCACACGTTTGAAATTCTGCTGTTGAAAAAGCAAGGGCCTGGGCGTTCAATCGTTCCAGGCCCTTTGCCGTTTCAGCCCCGAGGAAAATGCCCGTGACCGATCCACTGGACAAAGCCACTTCCAAAGCACCCGCCACGCTGGGGGAGGGCTGTTTGAGTCGTTATGACCCCGAGGACATGAGCCCGGAGGACGGTACCGAGTTTCCCGGTGCTGCTGATTTGTGGGAGCAGGTCAAACCTGAGTCCGCGGAGGACGCCAAGTCGACTTGAAAGGATCGCAGTTCAATGCAGGAGCTGCCGCAGGTTGCGATCTTTTGATCTTTCACGCCCGCCGCACACTCATCAACTTCTTCAACAACGGCCGCCCCAGCATCAATAAGAACACCGGCCCACCGACCAGCAGATAGAAGTAATAAGTCACCACCCGCCAGATCAGAATCGCCGCTGCCGCCGTGGACTTCCCGACCATGGGCGCCAACAGCGCCGCCGAGGTCAATTCCGCCGCCCCCGCGCCACCCGGCAACAGGCTGAATTGCCCCGCACCCAGCGAAAGCATCTGGATCAAAAAGCTCCAGGCCCATTGCAAATCCGCGCCCAGTCCGCGCAACGCCAGATACAGCACGCTGTAGCGCAGCAGCCAATGCACGCAAGTCAGGGCGAATACTTTGATCAAGGTCTGCCACGGTAACTTCAACGTGTCGGTGAACGCCGCCAGAAAGTGCAGCAACTTGCGCGCCCAGCGCCGCCGCGTGCCGGGGCTGACGTTCATTCTGGCCAGTAGCCGACCGCTCAGACGAATCAGTGCCCGGTGATAACGCGCGATCAACACGCAACTGAACAACCCACCGAACAATGACACGGCGCTGACGGTCAGCATCCATTCCATCCGATCACTGACATGCTGGAACAGTGCGTAAATCAATATCCCGCTCAAGGCGCAGAGAAAGAACAGCAGGTCGCTCAACTGATCCATCGCAAACACCGCGCTGCCCCGGGCCGGTCGCACGCCGCTGCGGGCCAGCAACGCCATGATGGTCAGCGGGCCGCCGCTGCCACCGGGCGTGGCGCAATAGGCGAATTCCGCCGCCATCACCACACCAAGACTTTTGATCGGCGTGACCCGTTCGCGCTGATCCCCCAGCAGCAACCGCAGACGCAAGGTGTTGATGCCCCAGCAAAGAAAAATCATGCCGAACATGATCAACAACCATTGCAGCGGAAAGCTTTGCAGGCGCGACCAGGTTTCACTGCCGCCGAGCAACACCGGAATCAGCACTGCGGCGAGCAGGCCGATCAACAACAGAATGCCGCGACTCATGCAGCACGTCCCAATGGCCGGCGCTGTCGGGTAATCCAGTCAAACTTGGTCATCGGCACGCGTCCTTCAGCGAGCAGGTTTGTAAGGGTTTGCAGCCAATAGTCTCGGGAAAACCGATGGCGCATGTCCACCGGGTGCAGACCCAAGCGAATCACCGGTGCCTCGCGCCAAGCGTGTTGGCGTTGCTCGCTAAGCACCTTCGACACGCCACGCCGCCAGGCACTGCGCGCACTCCAGACCAGCCCCGGAGCGTCGATACGAGTGAAATCCGGCAGGTGATAAAGATGCTGCGGGTCGCTGGTATAGCGTAGCGGCAATTCGCGCAACGCTTGGCGCGTGCCGTCGCTCATCAGCCAGGCCGGGGCGACGAAACCCTGCAACGGCCATTGCTGGTGCTGGAACAGTTCGATACCGGCGCGCAGACGGGCAAGTGCCGCTTCACGGGACAACTGATAAAACTCGCCTTCATGGGTGTAGACCCGGCGCATGAACCAGTCGCGTGGCGAAGTTGGGCCAGGGTCTGGATCATCATGAAAAAAACCGTGCAGGGCCAATTCATCGCCCCCGGCAACACGCTCGCTGAGCATTCGGCAAAACTGAGGATGTTCGTCGAGGGCGTTTTTTCGATGGAAGTCCGGTACCACCAGCCAGGTCATGGGCACATCGCCGAGCGCATCGATGGCTTCGACAAATGGCTGATAGTCAGCCCATGTTTCTGGAGCGACGTCGTGCAACACCAGCAACAGTGCGGGTGGATTCAGGAGTTCAGCCATTGGCCACCAACGCAGTCGAATGGCCGAGCGTCGCGTGATAGTGCCCCAGCAAACTGTCGACCACCGTATCCCACGCATAATGCTGTTCGACATGGCGCCGGGCTTGTTGTCCGAGTTGGGTGCGGCCGCGACTGAACAGCTCGCGCACGGCATTGGCCATGGCCTGCGGATTATTCGGTGCACAGAGCAAACCGCAGGAATCATTGACGATTTCTTCAAAAGCCCCAGCCGCCACCGCGACTACCGGAATCGCACAGGCCATGGCTTCCAGGATCACCAGACCGAAGGTTTCCTGATCGCCGGCATGCAGCAACGCGTCGGCGCTGGCCATCAGTTGCGCGACTTTCTGTGCCGGACAGAATTCGTCGATCACGCTGACATTGTCCGGCACCACAGCGGGCATCGACGAACCGACCAGCAACAAGTGATAACGCGGGCCAAGTCGTTTCATGCACTTGAGCAGCACCGGCAGGTTTTTCTCCTTGGAGCCGCGCCCGGCGAAGATCAGCAGGCGTGTGTCTTCGGCAATCCCTAAATGCGCGCGCAGGCGATTATCCCGGGCATTCGGGTGAAATGTCTGCAGGTCGACGCCAAGCGGCTGCACGAACACATTGCGCACGCCGAGCCCGCTGAGCTTGTCGGCCATCACTTGGCTCGGCGCCAGCACCCGGTCGAAATTGCCATAGAGCTTGCTGACGTAGGCTTCGACATTCGGCGTGACCCACTGGCCCATGCGATTGCTCGCCAGCAGCGGCAGATCGGAGTGATAGAAACCGATGACTGGCACATCGAGATGGCGCCGGGCATCCAGCGCCGCCCACGCGGTGAGGTACGGATCACCAACTTCGATCAGATCTGGCTGCAAATCCTGCAGGACGTTTCGCCAAGGGGCCAGGCGCAGCGGAAAGCGATAGCCTTTGCCGAAGGGCAGGGCAGGGGCGGGAACCGTGTAAACGCCATCGTGTTCACTGAAGTCTGCGCCGGGGATCAACAGGCTGTGGCGAATGCCGGGTTTGAGCCCCAGACGCCGGTGTTTGGCATCCAGATAAGTCCGCACGCCACCGCTGGCCGGGGCGTAGAACATGGTGATGTCGGCGATGTGCACGATGGTCATCCCTCCGCTGCATTGTTCTCCCTTGGTTGACCTTTATCCGCAATGGATGTTCGGTCGGGATTACGCGGTGGATGTTTGTCAGGTTTTTCGGTGCGTTGCGATCCCCAATCGCCAACAGGCTGGCTCCCACAGTTCGCTTGTGGGAGCCAGCCTGTTGGCGATTGAGGCAGATCAGACGCTAGATGCGGAAACTACCGACCAACTGCTTCAACCGCGAAGCCTGCTGCTCCAGATCGGAACACGCACGCAACGTCGCATGCAGGTTTTCCACACCTTCCTGGTTCAGCGTATTGATCTCGGTGATATCGACGTTGATCGATTCCACCACCGCGGTCTGTTCTTCGGTTGCTGTCGCTACCGACTGGTTCATCCCGTCGATTTCGCCGATACGCTGGGTCACGCTGTTCAGGCGCTCGCCGGCGAGGTTGGCGATTTCTACGCTGTCCTGACTGTGGCGCTGGCTCTCGCTCATGGTGCTCACCGATTCGCGGGCGCCGACTTGCAACTCCTCGATCATCTTCTGAACCTGCTGCGCCGATTCCTGAGTGCGGTGCGCCAGGTTCCGGACTTCGTCGGCAACCACGGCAAACCCGCGTCCGGCTTCACCTGCGCGCGCCGCTTCAATCGCGGCGTTGAGCGCCAGCAGGTTGGTCTGCTGGGAAATACTGGTGATCACTTCCAGAATCTGCCCGATGTTCACGGTTTTGCTGTTCAGCGATTCGATATTGCTGCTCGACGCGCTGAGCATGCTCGACAGCTGATTCATCGCCTTGATGCTGCGATCCACCACTTGCTGGCCGTCTTCGGCGAGGCCACGGGCGTCGCTGGCCTGGTTCGAGGCTTGTGCGGCATTGCGCGCGATTTCCTGGGCTGCGGCACCCAGTTCGTTGATTGCGGCGGCGACGCTGCTGGTGCGCGAGGCTTGCTGGTCGGAGTTGTACATCGACGAGTTCGAGGCCGCGACCACGCGCAGGGCGACTTCGTTGACTTGCCCGGTCGCCGAGGACACTTCGCGGATCGAGCCGTGAATGCGCTCGACGAAACGGTTGAATGCATTGCCGAGCATGCCGAATTCGTCCTGACTCTGAATGGTCAGACGTTTGGTCAGATCGCCTTCGCCGTCGGCAATGTCTTCCATCGCCCGTGTCATGACGTGCAGTGGCTGGATCAGGATGCGGATCAGCATGCCGAGCAGGGCAATGATGATCGCCACGGCAATCACGGTGGCGATCACTGCCGAGGTGCGGAACTGGCTGAGCATCGCAAAGGCTTTGTCTTTATCCACCGACAGACCGATGTACCAGTTCACCGACGGCAGGCCTTTGATCTGGGTGAAGGTGACGATGCGGGTTTTGCCATCGACCTGGACTTCGCTGAAATCGCTGCTGATGCGCGGGGTGTCTTGCGGATACGCCTCTTTCAGCGACTTCATGATCAAGGATTTATCCGGGTGTACGAGGATCTTGCCGTCGGCACTGACCAGGAACACATAACCCATGCCGTCGAAATCACGGGCGGCGAGGGTGTCGGTCAGGGTTTGCAGGCTCAGGTCACCGCCCACTACGCCAACACTCTGGCCGGCCTTTTTCGCGGCGGTGGCCATCGAGATGATCAACTGACCGGTGGCCGCGTCGATGTAGGGTTCCGTCAGGGTCGAGGTGCTGCTGTTTTCGGCACCTTTATACCAAGGGCGGACGCGTGGATCGAAGCCGTCCGGCATTTTCACATCCGGGCGGATGGTGAAGTGACCGGTGGCGTCGCCGAGGTAGGTCGCCATAAAGGTCGAGGTCAGGGCTTTCTGTTCCAGTACGGCGGCGACATTGGATTGTTCCGGGTTGATCGCCAGGTTCTGGGCCAGGTTCTCGATCAGCAGGATTCGTCCGCTGAGCCAGGTCTGGACGTTGCCGGCGGTGACTTCGCCCATTTCGTTGAGGTAATTGTTCAGGTCATCGCGGATCGCATTGCGCTGCAACCAGTCGTTGTAGAGCGTAAACGAGGCGAAGGCGGCAATGACGATGAGAGCGGCGGCAAGCAAAATTTTATGGCTGAAGCGCAGATTTTTGTTCATGGCTTGGGGTTCCGCTAAGGTCTTAATGTCCTGGGCGTGCTTTTATAAAGGCGCGCAATATGGGCAAGGGTGAAAAAAACCGATATTTCCGTCTCTCCTTAGGGAAATGTCCGACACGACTTTTCAGTCGGGTTCTCGCCTTTATCTATCGGCCATAACGGATTAAAGATTAACCATAGGTGACAAAATGCCTGACTCCTCGCAACTCGTTATCGGCGCCGATCTCGCAGGGCAGCCGATTGCTCAGGCCATGCGCCTGGCGAACCGGCACGGGCTGATCGCAGGCGCCACCGGCACCGGCAAGACGGTGACCTTGCAGCGCCTGGCCGAAGCATTCAGCGATGCCGGAGTCGCGGTGTTCGCCGCTGACATCAAGGGTGATCTGTGTGGCCTCGGCGCCGCCGGCAACCCGCAAGGCAAGGTCGCCGAGCGCATCGCCGGCATGCCGTGGCTCAACTACAAGCCGCAGGCGTATCCGGTGACCTTGTGGGACATTCACGGTGAGTCCGGTCATCCATTGCGCACAACCTTGAGCGAAATGGGCCCGTTGCTGATCGGCAGTCTGCTGGAACTCACGGACAGCCAGCAGTCGGCGTTGTATGCCGCCTTCAAAGTGGCGGATCGCGAAGGCCTGTTGCTGCTGGACCTGAAAGACCTGAAAGCGCTGCTCAATCATCTCCGGGAGAACCCGCAATTGCTGGGTGAGGACGCCGCGCTGATGACCACCGGCTCCAGTCAGGCGCTGTTGCGCCGCTTGGCGACCCTTGAACAGCAGGGCGCCGAAGCCTTGTTCGGTGAGCCGGCGCTGCAACTGGAAGACATTCTGCAACCGGCCGCCGATGGGCGCGGGCGCATTCATCTGCTGGACGCCAGCCGTCTGGTGCATGAGGCGCCGAAGGTCTATGCGACTTTCCTGTTATGGCTGCTGGCGGAACTGTTCGAACAGTTGCCGGAGCGCGGCGATGCCGATAAACCGCTGCTGGCGCTGTTTTTCGATGAGGCGCATTTGCTCTTCGGCGATACGCCCAAGGCGTTGCAGGATCGGCTGGAGCAAGTGGTGCGGCTGATTCGTTCCAAAGGTGTCGGCGTGTACTTCGTCACGCAATCACCGGGTGACCTGCCGGACAATGTGCTGGCGCAACTGGGGCTGCGTATTCAGCACGGTTTGCGCGCGTTCACCGCCAAGGAGCAGAAGTCCTTGCGAGCGGTGGCAGATGGCTTCCGGCCGAATCCGGCATTCGATACCTTGTCGGTGCTGACAGAACTGGGGATCGGCGAGGCACTGGTCGGCACGCTTGCGGAAAAAGGCACCCCGGAAATGGTCCAGCGCGTGCTGGTCGCGCCGCCGCAATCGCGCATCGGGCCGTTGACGGAAACCGAGCGCACGATGCTGATTGCCGGTTCGCCGTTCAAGGGCCGTTATGACAAGCCGATTGACCGGGAGTCGGCTTATGAAGTGTTGATGGGGCGCAAGGGGTTGGCGCCGGAGGCTGAAGTGCCAGCGCCGGCCGAAGAGCCGAGTCTGGCGGACAAGGCTGGCGAATTCCTCGGCACTGCGGCGGGGCAGGCGCTCAAGTCGGCAATGCGCCAGGCGGCGAATCAATTGGGCCGACAATTGGTGCGCGGCCTGATGGGCTCCCTGCTCGGTGGCAGCAAACGCCGCTGATCTAATGTAGGAGTGAGCCTGCTCGCGATAGCGGTCTGTCAGTCAACGATGATGTCGACTGATCCACCGTCATCGCGAGCAGGCTCACTCCTACAGGTTTTGGTCTGTGTCAGGTTTTGTCTTTGGCGTGCGCCGCCAGACGTTCCAGCGCCGCTCGCAACCCCGGATCACTGATCCCGTCAGCCGTCGACTGAATCGTCGCTGCCGCAACCGTCGACAGATCCATCGTATGCCCGACAGCCCCGCGCTGAACCGTCGGTGGCTGGACCTTGAACTGAATCCGCGTCAGGCTGGCGAACTCGTCGAACACCTGCAACTGCCGTTGCAGGCGTTTTTGCTGGTAACGCAGGCGCGTTGCCCAGTGGCCGTCAGTAACAATCAGCAGCAGATTGCCTTCGCGCCACGATGCCACATGGCAATGTTCGCGGGCGGCGGGTTGCAGTTGGCTTTCGAGTAAACGCTGTAGATGACCGAGTCGTTGGGCGTGGCCAAGTATGGCCTTGAGCGGCTTGGCTTCGCGAAGCAGAACGGCGGGTGCTCTGGCCGTAAGAGGGCGAAATGCCATGATCGAACACCTGAAGTAACAGAAACGCCATGGTAGCAGAAAGCGCCTAAATCACTCGCCCATTGCTTTTGTCACTGCTTTACCCATTAAATCAACAACTAACTTCTTCCAGCTACGGCTTGAAGTTGAGCAAAACGCCCCTATTTTAAGTGAGCCCCGTCAACGCGCAGTGCCAGTATCGTGGAACATCGCCACTTTCCTCACCACCGTTTCCGGGTAGAATGCTCGTTCGCATGCGGCCATGAGGGCTGCTCGGGCGACTCACGGGGCCGCCCTCCATCCCTTTAGTGTAAGAAGAT
>NZ_JBIUXX010000017.1:20037-26171 GCF_044744235.1 Pseudomonas sp. NPDC087346 | reverse complement strand
TTTAGTGTGGAAGATCCTGCCGATATGTTTGCGCCTTTGTTAAAGAAACTTTTTGGAAGCAAGAACGAGCGTGAAGTAAAACGCATGCTCAAGACGGTGCAGTTCGTCAATGCCTTCGAAGAGCAAATGGTAGCCCTTTCGGACGATCAATTGCGCGCCAAGACGGATGAGTTCAAGGCCCGCATCGCCAAAGGGGAAACCCTCGACAAGCTGTTGCCAGAAGCCTTTGCGGTCGCCCGTGAAGCGGGCAAGCGCGTCATGGGCATGCGCCACTTCGACGTTCAGTTGATCGGCGGCATGACCCTGCACGAAGGCATGATTGCCGAAATGCGTACCGGTGAAGGCAAGACCCTGGTGGCAACACTGGGCGTTTACCTGAACGCGCTGTCCGGCAAGGGCGTGCACGTTGTAACCGTGAACGACTACCTGGCCCGCCGTGACGCCAACTGGATGCGCCCGCTCTATGAATTCCTCGGCCTGACCGTCGGTGTCGTGACGCCGTTCCAGCCGCCGGAAGAGAAGCGTGCCGCCTACGCTGCCGACATCACCTACGGCACCAACAACGAATTCGGGTTCGACTACCTGCGCGACAACATGGCGTTCAGCATGGAAGAAAAATTCCAGCGCGAACTCAATTTTGCCGTGATCGACGAAGTCGACTCCATCCTCATCGACGAAGCGCGTACCCCGCTGATCATTTCCGGTCAGGCCGAGGACAGCTCCAAGCTGTACATGGAGATCAATAAACTGATCCCGCAGCTGGAACTGCACGTTGAAGAAGTCGAAGGCGAAGTTACCAAGGCTGGCCATTACACCGTTGACGAGAAGACCCGTCAGGTCGAACTCAACGAAGCCGGTCACCAGTACATCGAAGACATGCTCACCGGCGTCGGTCTGCTGGCCGAGGGCGAGAGCCTGTACTCGGCGCATAACCTCGGTCTGCTGACCCACGTCTATGCCGGTCTGCGTGCGCACAAACTCTTCAACCGCAACGTTGAATACATCGTGCAGGACGGTCAGGTCGTACTGGTCGACGAACACACCGGTCGTACCATGCCGGGTCGCCGTTTGTCCGAAGGCCTGCACCAGGCCATCGAAGCCAAGGAACACCTGAACATCCAGGCCGAAAGCCAGACTCTGGCGTCGACCACGTTCCAGAACTACTTCCGTCTGTACACCAAGCTGTCCGGCATGACCGGTACCGCCGACACCGAAGCGTTCGAGTTCCATCAGATCTATGGCCTGCAGGTCATGGTCATTCCACCGAACAAGCCGTTGGCGCGTAAAGACTACAACGACCTGGTGTTCCTCACAGCCGAAGAGAAGTACGCGGCAATCGTGGCGGACATCAAGGAAAGCATGGCCGCTGGTCGTCCGGTGCTGGTAGGTACTGCCACCATCGAAACCTCCGAGCACATGTCCGAACTGCTCGTGAAGGAAGGCATCGAACACAAGGTTCTGAACGCCAAGTTCCACGAAAAAGAAGCTGAAATCATCGCGCAGGCCGGTCGTCCGGGTGCACTGACCATCGCCACCAACATGGCCGGTCGTGGTACCGACATCCTGTTGGGCGGTAACTGGGAGGTTGAAGTTGCTTCCCTGGAAGACCCGACCCCTGAGCAGATCGCCCAGATCAAGGCCGACTGGCAGAAGCGTCACCAGCAAGTGCTGGAGTCCGGTGGTTTGCAGGTGATCGCTTCCGAGCGTCACGAATCGCGCCGTATCGACAACCAGTTGCGTGGTCGTGCCGGTCGTCAGGGTGACGCCGGTTCCAGCCGTTTCTACCTGTCGCTGGAGGACAGCCTGATGCGCATCTTCGCCTCTGACCGGGTGAAGAACTTCATGAAAGCCTTGGGCATGCAGCCGGGCGAAGCGATCGAGCACCGCATGGTGACCAACGCGATCGAGAAGGCGCAGCGCAAGGTTGAAGGCCGCAACTTCGATATTCGCAAGCAACTGCTCGAGTTCGACGACGTCAACAACGAACAGCGTAAAGTGATCTATCACATGCGTAACACGTTGCTGGCCGCCGACAACATCGGTGAGACCATCGCCGACTTCCGTCAGGACGTGCTCAACGCGACCATCAGCGCGCACATTCCGCCGCAATCACTGCCTGAGCAGTGGGACGTCGCCGGTCTGGAAGCGTCGTTGCAGAGCGACTTCGGTGTGGCACTGCCGATCCAGCAATGGCTCGACGAAGACGATCACCTGTACGAAGAAACCCTGCGCGAGAAGCTGATGGTCGAGCTGATGGCGGCGTACAACGAGAAAGAAGATCAGGCCGGTGCCGACGCACTGCGCTCCTTCGAGAAGCAAATCGTTCTGCGCGTGCTGGATGACCTGTGGAAAGACCACCTGTCGACCATGGATCACCTGCGTCACGGTATCCACCTGCGTGGTTATGCGCAGAAGAACCCGAAACAGGAATACAAGCGCGAGTCCTTCACGCTGTTCTCCGAGTTGCTGGATTCGATCAAACGCGATTCGATCCGTGTGTTGTCGCATGTTCAGGTTCGCCGCGAAGATCCGGAAGCAGAAGAACAACGCCTGCGTCAGGAAGCCGAAGCACTGGCCGCCCGCATGCAGTTCGAACACGCCGAGGCCCCAGGCCTGGAGCAGCCGGAAGTGCTGGGTGAAGAGATCGATGTAGCCCTCGCCACCGCCCCGGTTCGCAACGAGCAGAAGCTGGGCCGCAACGAACTGTGCTACTGCGGTTCGGGCAAGAAATTCAAGCATTGCCACGGGCAGATCCAGTAAAACCCGTTTCAATCGCTGAAATACCCGCGCCGCGACCGGCATCAGCCGTCGCGGCGTTTTGCCATTCAAACCACCGCTTCCCTGTCAGGCGGTGCTGACATCATTGAGTAAGGAGCGCATTCATGGCTGTTGGTCTTGGTCCTTTGCCAACGTTGCACCCGGTTGCCGGTTTTGAACTCGGTATCGCCTCGGCCGGCATCAAGCGCCCGGGGCGCAAGGATGTCGTGGTCATGCGCTGTGCCGAAGGTTCGACCGTGGCCGGTGTGTTCACGCTGAACGCCTTTTGCGCCGCGCCAGTGATTCTCGCCAAGCAGCGCGTACAGAATGCTGTGCGTTACCTGCTGACCAACACCGGTAATGCCAACGCCGGCACCGGTGAACCGGGCCTGGCCGCTGCCGAACGTACCACCGCGAAACTGGCCGAACTGACCGGCGTTGATGCCAGCCTGGTGCTGCCGTATTCCACCGGTGTGATCGGCGAGCCGTTGCCGGTCGAGAAGATCGAAGGCGCGCTGCAAGCGGCACTGGATGATCTCTCGGAGAACAACTGGGAAGCTGCCGCCACCGGCATCATGACCACCGACACCCTGCCGAAGGGTGCCAGCCGCCAGTTCCAGCACGACGGCGTGACCATTACCGTCACCGGCATCAGCAAAGGCGCAGGCATGATCCGTCCGAACATGGCGACCATGCTCGGTTACATCGCTACCGACGCCAAAGTCTCCCGCGACGTCCTGCACAACCTGATGCTCGACGGTGCGAACAAGTCGTTCAACCGCATCACCATCGACGGCGACACTTCGACCAATGACTGCTGCATGCTGATCGCCACTGGCAAGGCTGCACTGCCGGAGATCACCAAGGCTGAAGGCGAACTGTTCGCCAAGCTCAAGCAAGCCGTGTTCGAAGTGTGCATGGACGTGGCGCAGGCCATCGTGCGTGACGGCGAGGGCGCGACCAAGTTCGTCACCGTTGAAGTCAATGGCGGCGGTAATCACCAGGAATGCCTGGACGTCGGTTACACCGTGGCTCACTCGCCGTTGATCAAGACTGCGCTGTTCGCCTCTGATCCGAACTGGGGCCGCATTCTGGCTGCCGTCGGCCGTGCCGGCGTGCCGAACCTCGACGTGAGCAAGATCGACGTATTCCTCGGCGATGTGTGCATCGCCAGCCGCGGTGCCCGCGCGGAGACCTACACTGAAGCGCAAGGCTCGGCGGTGATGCAGCAGGAAGAAATCACTATCCGCATCGAGTTGGGTCGCGGCGATTGCAGCGAAACCATCTGGACTACCGACTTGTCGCATGAATACGTGAAGATCAACGCCGAATACCGTACCTGATCCAATCCGAGACCGCATCGCGGCGATCGCCAGCAGGCTGGCTCCCACAGGTTCTTCTGCTAAACACACCTTCTGTGTTCAATGAAGATCCTCGTTGGGGCTAGCCTGGAGGTTTGCGCATCACTGAAGATCCACTGTGGGAGCTAGCCTGCTAGCGATTGAGCCGGCACAGACACTGAAAATCTCCCGGTTTTTCCACTGACGAAAAGGCGCCACACCATGTCCTTGCACCTGATCATCGGCGACAAACTGCTTTCCTCCTGGTCCCTGCGCGCCGCTCTGGCGGTAGAGCTGACCGGTGCACCCTACACCGAAGAACTGATCAAACTCGGCAAGCCCGATACCCGCGAGCGTCTGCTCGCACATTCGCCAACCGCCAAGGTCCCGCTGCTGAAAACCGCACGCGGCACCATCGCCGATTCGCTGGCGATTGCCGAATACCTGGCCGAGCAGTTTCCTTCCGAGCAGCTCTGGCCGGCAGACATCGCCGCCCGTGCACAAGCCAGATCCGCCTGCGCGCAGATGCACAGCGGTTTCTTCGCCATGCGCAATCACATGCCGTTCAAGCTGAGCCACGACGCGCCGCTGAATCCAGTGCCGCCCGAGGTCAAAGTCGATATCGAACGCATGCTCGCGCTGTGGGCCGAATGCCGCGCCGTCGCCACCGAAACCGGGCCGTACCTGTTTGGTCGCGTGAGCCTCGCCGATGCGTTCTTCGCCCCGATTGCCGTGCGTCTGCGCACCTATCAGGTGAAGCTGCCGGCAGAAGATGAAGCCTATGTTGAAACCATCTACCAATGGCCAGCCTTCAAGGCTTGGCAAAAGGCCGGACTGGAGGAATTGCAGTCGTGAAACGTGTACACGTCGCCGCCGCGGTCATTCGTGACAGCAGTGGCAAAATCCTCATCGCCCGCCGTGCAGACACCCAGCATCAAGGGGGGCTGTGGGAATTTCCCGGTGGCAAGGTCGAGGCCGACGAGTCGGTCGAAACCGCGCTCGCCCGTGAATTGCAGGAAGAGTTGGGCATCGTCGTTGGTGCAGCTCGGCCGCTGATAAAGGTTCGCCATGATTACCCCGACAAACAGGTGTTGCTGGATGTCTGGGAGGTCTCGGACTTCAGCGGCGAACCGCACGGCGCCGAAGGGCAGCCATTGGCCTGGGTCACCGCAAAGGAGCTGGTGAACTATGAGTTTCCGGCAGCCAATCAGCCGATTGTCGCGGCAGCGCGTCTGCCCGGCGAATACCTGATTACCCCCGAAGATCTGGAAACCCCGGCGCTGCTGCGCGGCATTCAGAAGGCGATTGCTGGCGGGATCAAGCTGATCCAGCTGCGTGCGCCGAACGGTTACGATCCGAAATACCGCGATCTGGCGGTGGATGCGGCAGGGCTGTGTGCCGGCAAGGCGCAGTTGATGATCAAGGGGCCGTTCGAGTGGTTGGGGGATTTCCCCTCCGCTGGCTGGCACATCACCGCTGCTCAGTTGCGCAAGTACGCGGCCAAGGGCCGTCCGTTGCCGGCTGAGCGTTGGTTGGCTGCGTCGTGTCATAACGCTGAAGAGTTGGCGTTGGCCGAGCAGATGGGCGTGGATTTCGTCACTCTTTCGCCGGTACAGCCGACGCTGACGCATCCGGATGCGCAGCCATTGGGCTGGGAGCAGGCTGCGAGTTTGATCGAGGGCTTCAGCAAGCCAGTGTTCTTGCTTGGCGGGGTTGGTCCGGCAGAGCGGGAGAAGGCTTGGGGGGTTGGCGCTCAGGGTGTTGCGGGGATTCGGGCATTCTGGCCTGAGGCCTGATTTGCATTGATACAACTGGCCCCATCGCTGGCAAGCCAGCTCCCACAAGGTTTTGCGTCGTTCACAAGATTTTGTGAGCGATCGAGATCCCTGTGGGTGCTGGCTTTGCCTCTGGCCTTATCGCTGGCAAGCCAGCTCCCGAAAGGTTTTGCGTCGTTCACAAGATTTTGTGAGCGATCGAGACCCCTGTGGGTGCTGGCTTTGCCTCTGGCCTTATCGCTGGCAAGCCAGCTCCCGTAAG
>NZ_JBIUXX010000017.1:3509-19943 GCF_044744235.1 Pseudomonas sp. NPDC087346 | reverse complement strand
CGAAAGGTTTTGCGTCGTTCACAAGATTTTGTGAGCGATCGAGACCCCTGTGGGAGCTGGCTTGCCAGCGATGGCGTCTTGTCAGGCGCTACTTATCTGCGGGTTTTGCCGCGGGCTGCCACAAAATCTCGGCAATCCCCTGCCGCCGCGCAATCAGCCGCGCCGCGACAAACAACAAATCCGACAACCGATTGATGTAAGCCAGACCAACCCCGGTCAGCGGTTCCAGTGCGTTCAAATGCTGGCAACGCCGTTCGGCACTCCGCGCCAGACTGCGGCAAACATGCGCCTGCGCAATCAGCATCGAGCCCCCCGGCAAGATGAAGTTCTCCAGTGGCCCCAATTCCTCGTTCCACAAATCAATCGCCGCTTCCAGACGTTCGATTTCCGCCGCGTTCAATGCCTGATATTCCGGCATCGCTAGCTCACCGCCCAGATCGAACAAACGATGCTGACAAGGCGCAAGAACTTCGATCAGTTCGTTCAAACCCGTAAACGCCTCGCGCTCGGCTATCAATCCGGCCAGCAATACACCGACCTGGCTGTTCAGCGTATCGACCTCGCCAATGGCTTCGATCCGTGGGTGATCCTTGGGAACCCGGCGGCCGTCGCCGAGCCCGGTTTCGCCTTTATCGCCAGTGCGGGTGTAAATCTTCGACAAGCGAAAGCCCATGGTTTACCTCGGTAGTTGACTGGTTTCCAGCGCAATCGGCGCTGGTTGTACAAGCGGCAGACGCAATGTGAAGCACGTGCCCTGACCGGGAGCTGACTGCACTTCCATCTGCCCCTTGTGATTATTGGTGATGATGAAATACGACACCGACAAGCCGAGCCCCGTGCCCTGACCGATTTCCTTGGTGGTGAAGAACGGCTCGAAGGTGCGTTTGCGCACGTTCTCGCTCATGCCGATGCCGTTGTCTTCGACCTGGATTTCCGCCCACGGTGGATTGAGTTTCGTACGCAAAATGATTCGCCCTGGCTCACTGTCGTCTTCGCGCTGGTGAATCGCCTGCGCAGCGTTTTTCAACAGGTTGAGCAGCACTTGTTCCAGCTCGTTGGCGGTGCCCGGCACCGGGCCGAGCGCCGGGTCGAACTGGCGCACGATGGCCTGTCCTTTGAAGTCGAAACCAATAGCTAGGTCGAAGTCGTTGCCGGCGATGTCCACCGCTTGATCAATCAGCGCCGGCAAGTCGCAGGGGGCCATTTGGCGGGTGCTGCGGCGGCTGAAACTGAGCATGTGGGTCACGATTTTTGCCGCCCGCGCGCCGGCTTGCTGGATGCCATCGAGCAACTTTGGCACTTCCCGGCTTTGCAGGTAATGGTTGACCGTATCCAGTTCGATGCCGAGTTGTTCAGCGGTTTCGAGGTTCTTCGGCAAGTCAGCGGACAATCGTCGGCGAATGTTTTGCACGTTGTGCAGGATCGCCCCCAGCGGATTGTTGATCTCGTGGGCCATGCCCGCAGCCAGTCCACCCACCGAAAGCATTTTCTCTGACTGCACCATCATTTCTTCCAGCGACAGGCGCTGGGTGATGTCGTCGATGCGGATCACCACGCCACGCCCGGCGCCGCCCATCAACGGGTAAAAGGTCAGGGCGTAATGCTTGGGATCGTCATCCTTGAACCATGTCACGCGCTCGATTTTTGCCACCGTGTGCTGTTCGACGGTCTGCTTGAGTTGCGGCAGGAACGGCTTGAGCGGTTCGAAAGCGAGGAAGATCGGCTGGTTCAGCGCTTCATCCAGCCGTGTGCCGGAAAGCGCGCTGGCCTCCTGATTCCACTGGGTGACATAGAGTTGCTCGTCGAGGGCGATCAGCGCCGAGGGCATCGAGTCGATGATGCTGTTGAGGTAGTTCTGGAACCCGGTGAGCTTCTTCTCGATTTTGCTACGCACCTGGACTTCCAGCTCCAGTTTGCGGTTGGTGTGACGGGTTTCTTCGGCCAGCCCCTGAGCCTGATCGTACGCCGCCTCGGAATCGTCGCGGGCGCGTTTGAGTTGCTGCTCACGGGCTTCGATGCGCGACAGCATGGTGTTGAAGGCTTCGGCAAGACTGCCGATTTCGTCATGGTTACCGCGTGAAGCGCGCAGGGCGTAGTTCTCTTCGCGGGTGACCTGACGCGAGAGTTCTTCGAGCTCGTGGATCGGCCGGGTGATCAGGCGTTTGATCTGTCGGGCAATCACCAGCCATAACAGCACACTGAAAATCAGGATGCCGAGGCTCGCGGTCAGCGTACCGGTATAGAACGCCATCGGCAGTTCGCTGCTGGCCACCAGCAACAGGTGACCCGGCGTTGTGCCCGGGCGGGGCAGGGTGATCAGTTGATTGCTGCGAAACTCGGTGAGTTGCCAGGCCTCGATACGCCGGTAGTGCTCCGGCAGATTGAGTTTGTCGCCGCGCTGCACTTGGGCCAGACGCTCACCGTTACCGTCATACAGGGCGGCGGCGCGCAGTGGCGAATAGCTGTCGAGCTCCTTGAGCAGGCGTTCGGCGTTCAGCGGTGATTGCAAAGCATCGGCCACCAGACTCGGGTTGGCCACCAGTCGACCGATGGTCTGCAAAGCCTGCGGGGCCATGCTTTCCTGGGAGATGTAATAGGCGGCGCTGATAAAGGTCAGGTTGGCGACCAGCAACACAGTGGTCAACAGCACCAGCAGGGCGGCCAGCAGTTTCTGGCCGACCGGCAGGTTTTCGAGGCGCTGGCGCAATGGCATCAGGTTTATCGCAGCAAAGGAACAAGTGGCCAGCGTAGCCGCTGCTCAGTCGCTGGGCAATCCGAGGCTGTGCAGACGGCTGATCAGGCGCTGCTGCAATTGATTGAGATGCGGCAGATTCAGTTGGTGTCGCACGGCAACTTTGCAGGCATGCCCCAATAGATAGCTGATTTCGGTACGACGGTTACTGGCTACATCCTGATACATGGATGAGTAGTTGGCGGCGGTGGCGTGGATCACCCGTTCGACTTCCTGTTGCAGGTTTTGCGCGGCAGCCGGTTGACCGCAACGCTCCAGCAGTTCGGCCAGTTCGGCGCACAGCGTGGCGACTTCGCATTGATGTTGCTGCAAACCGCCGTTGCGGCAGTCGTGCAGCACTGTCAGCGGATTGATCGCGCAATTGAGCGCGAGTTTGCGCCACAACCGAGTGAGGATGTCGGTGCTCCACTCGTGGGGGATTTTCGCTGCGTACAGATCATCCAGCCAGATCGGCGCCACCGGATGGCCCGCATCGCCGAGCCAGGTGTAACCGTGGCCGGCGAACACCACGCGCCAGTCGCCATCGCGAAACGCGCCTTCGGTGCTCGATGCACTGATGCAGCGCGCTTGCGGCACTCTGGCGGCGACGGCGTCCTGACTGCCCAAGCCGTTTTGCAGCAGGATCAGTTCAGCATCCGCTGTCAGGCGCGGGGCGAGGCGGGCGACGGCACTTTCGGCATCGTAGGCCTTGCAGGCTACCAATAGACGGCGGATTGGTTCTGGGCTGTCCGGGGTTTCGCCGGGAATGGCGAAGATGTTCGCGGTGTCATGCTCGATCAGCGTTAGTCCACCGGCTGCTTCATAGCTGCGCAAACGTTCGGCATCGCGCACGATCAACCTGACGGGCAGGCCCGCGCGAGCCAGTCGCGTTGCCCAAAGAGTGCCGAGGCTGCCGGCGCCGAGGATATGCCAGGGGGTGGACATCAGTTTTTTGCTCGATTGGGTGCAGGCATGTGCGGCTCGCCGTGTCGACAGGAAAAGACCCGTTATAATGAGCCCGATTTTAACCGCAAGCCAAGCGCGCTCCATCCACATTGAGCGCGCCTTTTTATTGGAGAGATTACATGCCGTCGTTCGACGTGGTATCCGAACTGGACAAACACGAACTCACCAACGCGGTCGAGAACGCCGTGAAGGAACTCGACCGTCGTTATGACCTGAAAGGCAAAGGCAGCTTCGAGTTCAAGGAAAAAGACCTGACCGTCAGCCTGACCGCCGAAGCCGGATTCCAGCTGGAAGCGATGATCGAGATCCTCAAGCTGGCCCTGGTCAAACGCAAGATCGACGTGCAGTGCCTTGAAGTGAAGGACGCTTACGCATCGGGCAAGCTGATGAAACAGGACGCCGTGCTCAAGGAAGGCATCGACAAGGAACTGGCGAAGAAAATCGTCGGCCACATCAAGGACGCCAAGCTCAAGGTGCAGGCTGCCATTCAGGGCGAGCAGGTTCGTGTCACCGGCAAGAAGCGTGATGATCTGCAAGAAGCCATCGCGGCGCTGCGTGCCAAGGAATTCGGCATGCCGCTGCAGTTCAACAACTTCCGCGACTAAGCTTCCTCGTCGGGAACCTGTGGGAGCGAGCAGGCTCGATCCCACAAGAAACATGATTAATCTTTGCGTGCCGGGAAGCCGGAAATCAGGAGAAAGTAGATGGATTTGAATGCTGAAGTAGACAACCTGGTCAAGGCATCCCAGGCATGGGTTCCGATGATCATGGAGTACGGCAGCCGCGTGCTGCTGGCAGTGATTACCCTGGCCATCGGCTGGTGGCTGATCAACAAGGTCGCGCAAAAGCTCGGCGGTTTGTTGGCCTTGCGTAATGCTGATCTGGCGCTGCAAGGTTTCATCAGCAGTCTGGCGAACATCATTCTCAAGGTGCTGCTGATTGTCAGCGTGGCCTCGATGATCGGTGTTGAAACCACCTCGTTCGTTGCCGCAATCGGTGCTGCGGGTCTGGCCATCGGTCTGGCATTGCAGGGCAGCCTGGCGAACTTCGCTGGCGGTGTGCTGATTCTGCTGTTCCGTCCGTTCCGCATCGGTGACTGGATTGAAGCCCAAGGTACCGCAGGTACTGTCGACAACATCCAGATCTTCCACACGATCCTGCGTACCGGCGACAACAAGACCGTCATCGTGCCTAACGGCGTGCTGTCCAACGGCATCATCACCAATACCAACCGTCAGCCGACCCGTAAAGTCGTGTTCGATGTGGGTGTGAACTACGAAGCGGACCTGCAAAAGGCCCGTCAGGTGCTGCTGGATCTGGCCAAGGATGATCGCGTGTTGCAAGACCCGGCGCCACAAGCCGTTATTTCGACGCTGGGTGACAGTTCGATCACTGTTTCGCTGCGTGTTTGGGTGAAGACTGCCGATTACTGGGATGTGATGTTCCTGTTCAATGAACAATCCCGTGATCGTCTGAAGACTGCCGGTATTGATATTCCGTTTCCACAGCGTGTGATTCGTGTGGTTCAGGAAACTTCGGTGTAATGATAGGTTGCTAATTAATTGTCTGACTTTTCGGTCAGGCAGTTTATATAAGTGACACGCAATAAAAAGGCCCATCCGAAGATGGGCCTTTTTTATGCTTCCAAACTAACCACTGACGATTACAAGATGTTCAGTGGGTACTCGGTGATCAGGCGGAACTCTTTAACGTCGCCTTCGCCTTGGTCAGCGTTAGCAGTGTGCCAAGCCTGACGGATGCGGAAGGACAGATCTTTCGCCGGGCCAGTCTGAACAACGTACTTGGCTTCGAAGTTGGTTTCGTGGTGTTTGCCGTCTTCACCGTACAGCGGTGCGCCAGAATCAGTGCGGTAGTGGCTGTTAGCAGCCAGACCGGTACCGTCGATATCCCAACCCGTAACGTAACGAACCATGAAGCTCAGGCCTGGTACGCCGTACTCGGCCATTTTCAGGTCGTAACGGGCTTGCAGGGATTTCTCGCCAGGACCGTTGAAGTCAGAGTACTGGATGGAGTTGGCGAGGAAGATCGAGTCGCCACCACGGTTGTTCTTGCCCACACCGACGTAGTCGAACGGGGTGTCGCCGTTAACCTTCTGGAAGGCCAGGGTGAAGGTGTGTGCCTTCAGGAACGACAGCGCGGTTGCCAGGGAGAAGGCAGTGTTGCTGATATCACCCGCCAGCTTGTCACCGGTATCGGTGGTGCGGTAGATGTTGAAGTCAGTGTTCAGCGAAGTATCACCACCGAATGGAGTGGTGAGGTTCACGTTCGCGTAGTACTGGTTCCAGATGTCTTCCAGCTTGGCACCGTACAGCGACGCCGACAGATTGTCGGTGATGCCGTATTTGCCGCCGAAATAGTCGATGGACTTGGCTTCTGTGCCGGCGTAGTTGGCGTACAGACCGCCGTCACGGGCGTTTTTGTCCTGGCTGGTCGCCGAGTAGAAGTGACCGGCTTCGAGGTCAAGGTCTTTGACTTCGCTGCTCTGCAGCTGGAAGCCGCTTGCAGTTTGCGGAATGATGCGCGAGCCGCCAACTGCGAACACAGGAGCAGTGCTTGGCTGCTGGTCGCCGATTTTCAGTTCGGTTTTGGAAATGCGGAATTTAACGGCAGCGCCGGCTTTGCCTTGGCTGTCGTCAACATCGTGAGCATAACCGTTAGCTTTCAGAGCATTGCTACGGCTCATGTTGCCCGAACCGGAAGTACCGTCACCGCCGTCAAGTTTCAGGGCCAGGTAACCGAATGCATCGAGACCGACGCCTACGGTGCCTTGGGTGTAACCGGAGGTGAAATTGCCCAGGAAGCCTTGAGTCCAGTCTTTCTGGTCGTGGCCGCCGTTCTTGTTATCCCGGTTGAAGTAGTAGTTCTTCAACGTCTCGGTGAGTTTAGCGTCGTCAACAAAGCCTTTGGCTTCAGACTGGTCACTTACAAACGGGGCGGCCGTAGCCAACTGAGTACTGGCTGCTGCTGCAACTGCCAGTGCGATCATGCTCCACTTCATCACGCGCATCGTGATTTGCTCCTTTGGTTTTAGAAGAGTACTGCCGTCCCACCTGTTTTATTATCTGGGCGGCTCTTTCTTTTTGTGTCGGCGCAAACTTATATCACGCCGACAATGTTGGCGATACTTGCGAATCTAACCTTTCAGCTTCTTTACGACACTGTCGTAAACGGCTTGGTAGATGTCGCAAATTCACAGTACCAATGCAGCCGGACTGACAACTTTATCGCTGTTTCTGGGCCTTTTTGCATCGGTAAAAAAGAGTCCCTGGCAAAACACTTGAATCTCCATCGGGCAACCCTGCCACTGTTTTTATGGGGCTTAAGGCATCCACTTCCGGTGGTGCGCTTATAGACCATGTGTGTCTGAATGCAACAAGTGTGCTCAAAACGCAGTGCTACCACGTTTATTTTTCTGAACACCTGCCCGCAACCGTAAAATCCTCATAAATACTGGGCTTCAAGCCCTTGTTTATAGAGGCTTGACGCAATCCTTCGCATGGTGTTGCCGCGGTCAGTTCCGCCCAAGACAACCGAAAACGTTACCGGTTCACCCCACCAGTGAGTATTTGGCGGATACCCTGACGCACTGAGCGTAGACGCGCTGTACGGTTTTGGTGCAAAAATTTTACAGGCTGTTCCAGATTCATTCAGTTTTAGCGCCAATTTGTGCGTTTCATGTTGCTTTACGGTCATTTCACCCGGTTCAAAGGCTTGGTGAGTTCCATCGTGGTGCGCGACAGCAAAAAATGTCCGCCATCAGAGCGCAGGTCAGGAGGGCGAGCACGTAGTCGCCGTGAAGCTCGGCGCATTCGCAGGTATGCTGCTGTCCTGTCGCTTGGTGCGTCGTCCATACAGAGGGCCGCCAAGCTGAATTATGTAGATCAGCCGGGAGTGCGCGCAGTGTTTGCTTTAGATTCACGACTTCAACAGGACGCTCTGGTCATCGGTGATTTCCCGCTGTGCCGACTGCTGCTGTCCAACGACTGCAACTACCCGTGGTTCATCCTGGTGCCACGCCGCGACGATATCAGCGAGTTGTTTCAGTTGGATGTCGCCGACCAGCAGCAGCTGTGGCAGGAAACCACTGCACTGGCTGAGCTGCTCAAGGATTTGTTCGACGCTGACAAGCTCAACGTCGCGACTCTGGGCAACGTTGTCAGCCAATTGCACATGCATGTGATTGTGCGCAAGCGCGATGACGCAGCCTGGCCGGCGCCAGTCTGGGGCAAGCATCCGGCCAGGCCGTATAGCGCAGAGCAGTTGGCCGCCATCCGTGAGCGGTTGCGCCTTGTGTTGACAGAACACTTCACGTTTCTGGAGGGCTGAGGCATGAGCCAGGAACTGCAAGATCGCGTTACCGATCTGGAAAGCCGTCTGGCATTTCAGGATGACACCATTCAGGCACTGAATGACGTGCTGGTGGAGCAACAACGGGTGGTCGAGCGTCTGCGGTTGCAGATGACGGCGTTGCTCAGGCGCCAGGAGGAAATGTCGGGGCAGTTCGAATCCTCTGAGGAAGAGGCGCCGCCGCCACACTATTGAGTTCGGCGTGCTTTTGAGCAGGCATGAAAAAACCGCGAACAGCCAGGCTGTTCGCGGTTTTTTTTGGAGCTGAGGATCAGCGGCGCGGCAGGGCGGCGATCACGTCCTCGGCTTGCAGGCCTTTGTCCCGGTTCATCACCGAGAACTCCACGCGCTGGCCTTCAACCAGAACGCGGTGGCCTTCGCCACGGATGGCGCGAAAGTGCACGAAAATATCGTCACCGGAGTCCCGGGAGATAAAACCGAAGCCTTTGGAAGTGTTGAACCACTTCACGGTGCCAGTATCGCGGTTGCTCATGTCATAGCTGGTGGCCGCGGCGGCAGGTGAAGATCGGTAAAAACTGACGGCCAGATGCAATGCCACGGCAATCAGGGCGATTACCAGAGTGAACAGCACGGCTGGCTGACCGGCAATGACAGGCATCGGTGCGATCAGGGTCAGGGTTTGCAGGACGACAGTCAGCACCAGAAGTGCGCTGACCAGATTTTGCAGATGTTGGCGAGTGCCTTTGTTCCAGTACGGAATCACTGGAGCAATCACCAGGTTCAACAGGCCGAAAAAGGCCAGGTACAGTGCATCGGGTTGTTGCAGGTAAGGTACGGCTTCGGATCTCAGGCTAGGTATGAAGGACAGCAGCAAAGCAGCTGCGCCCATTAGCAAGTGGACGATTTTCAACATTTTGATTGACTCACGTTATGAAGGCTCACAAGGAAGAGCTGAAGGCGCACGGTTCGCTTCGGAACAAAAAAGAGGCGTTGGACACGTACCCGGCATCAGCCTATGCGCAACGCCCGGAAAATAGGGCATGGCGACACACTGCCTATTTAACAGCAAAGCCTGCAGCTACTCAAATCAGCCCGGCCAGCGGCAGCCTCCCGGTCGATTTGTCGCAGTGTGTAACGGCATTCGGGGCTGCGAGGCAGCGGCAGCCTTGCTAGAGTGGACCTGCACTTACTGGATGAATGAATTCAATCACCGTCAAGGGGGTATGCATGGCAATCGATATCGGTATCAGTGAAGAAGACCGCAAGTCCATCGTCGAGGGGCTCTCGCGTCTGCTGTCGGACACCTACGTGCTGTATCTGAAAACCCATAACTTCCACTGGAACGTCACCGGACCGATGTTCCGTACGCTGCATTTGATGTTCGAAGAGCAATACAACGAACTGGCCCTGGCCGTGGACTCGATTGCCGAGCGTATTCGCGCCTTGGGCTTTCCGGCGCCGGGCGCCTACGCCACCTATGCACGGCTTTCTTCTATTAAAGAAGAAGAGGGCGTGCCGAGTGCCGAGAACATGATCAAGCAACTGGTTGCTGGTCAGGAAGCAGTGACACGCACTGCGCGCGGTATTTTTCCGTTGCTGGACAAGGTCAGTGACGAGCCAACCGCCGACCTGTTGACTCAGCGGATGCAGGTCCATGAAAAAACCGCGTGGATGTTGCGCGCGTTGCTCGAAGGCTGATGAGCCGGGCACGCGGAAAGCCCAGGAGAAACGGATGTCCGCGTGCTTCTTCAGGTCTTACTTTTGGTGTCGGCTTATCCTACGCAGATGGGCAAATAGTCATCTGGATATAACTTTGCGTCTGCGCTTTTATGGAGGCAACAGGATGTTGCCTTAATAACAAGCAGAGATGGCAAAGGAGTGTCAACGATATGGTAGGTGGAGACAGGCGAAGCGAATACGTGGCTTCGCAGCAGGAAATAAAGGTCGACCCGTTTGTCAGCGAGTTCGACATCGAATTGATCCGGCCCTTGTCCAGATCGGTCCGCTTGAATGGTTTCGCGACCTGCCTGAGGCTGGAGCAGGTCTACTGGAACATCCTTGGTCGCATGGCCGAGGACTGCGGTTGTTCAGTCAGTACGCTGTTGTCTCACGTGGATCGGGAAGTGCACTTGCGCCATGGCGGGGTGAAAAACTTCAGCGGTCTGGTGCGGGTGGTGTGTGTGATGAATGGCCTCAAGGATGCCCCGGCGCCCATTGCGCTCTGAAAGGGCTCCACTTGAAATGACATTGCGGGCTGTGCAGTCTTACGGCTGCACAGCCCGCATTTAATGGATATAATCTCGCTCTTTCGCCGCAGAGCCCTGCTCGCGGTGGCATTCCGATCGCCGAGACAGCCTCATGCCGATGTACGATTACCAATGTGCTTCCTGTGGTCATCAAATGGAAGCCATTCAAAAGATCAGTGATGCACCGCTGGTCGACTGCCCTGCCTGCCAGGCGCCAGAGCTCAAGAAACAACTGTCCATGCCGGGTTTCCGACTCAGCGGCAGCGGTTGGTACGAAACCGATTTCAAGACCGGCGCGAAGAAGAATCTGGCCGGTGGCGACAAATCTGACTAGGGTTCATGACCTGAGTCCAATGACACACGTGTGATGCCGGATGGCTTGAATATGCCGGGATCTCCACCGAATTTCGAATTACGAGAAGCGAAAACACTACCATGATGCGCAGCCATTATTGCGGCCAACTGAACGAAAGCCTGGAAGGCCAGGAAATTACCCTTTGCGGATGGGTTCACCGTCGTCGCGACCATGGCGGGGTGATTTTCCTCGATATCCGTGATCGTGATGGTCTGGCTCAGGTAGTGTTCGATCCGGACCGCGCCGAAAGCTTCGCCGCCGCTGACCGTGTGCGTAGCGAATACGTGGTGAAGATCACCGGCAAGGTTCGCCTGCGTCCGGCCGGTGCCACCAACGCCAACATGGCGTCGGGCATGATCGAAGTGCTGGGTTACGAACTGGAAGTGCTGAACGAGTCGGAAACCCCGCCGTTCCCGCTGAACGAGTTCTCCGACGTCGGCGAAGAAACCCGTCTGCGCTATCGCTTCCTGGACCTGCGTCGTCCGGAAATGGCCGAGAAGCTGCGTCTGCGTTCGCGCATGACCACCAGCATCCGTCGCTTCCTCGACGAAAACGGCTTCCTCGACGTTGAAACACCGATCCTGACCCGCGCCACTCCAGAAGGTGCGCGTGACTACCTGGTACCTAGCCGTACCCACGCAGGCTCGTTCTTTGCCCTGCCGCAGTCGCCGCAACTGTTCAAACAACTGCTGATGGTTGCCGGTTTCGACCGTTACTACCAGATCGCCAAGTGCTTCCGTGACGAAGACCTGCGCGCTGACCGTCAGCCGGAATTCACCCAGATCGACATCGAGACTTCGTTCCTCGATGAAAAAGAGATCATGGGCCTGACCGAGCAAATGATCCGCAACCTGTTCAAGGAAGTGCTGGATCTGGAATTCGGCGAGTTCCCGCACATGACTTTCGAAGAAGCCATGCGCCGTTACGGTTCCGACAAGCCGGACCTGCGTATTCCGCTGGAACTGGTAGACGTTGCCGATCAACTGAAAGAAGTTGATTTCAAGGTGTTCAGCGGCCCGGCCAACGACCCGAAATGCCGTATCGCCGCTCTGCGCGTTCCAGGCGGGGCGAGCATGCCGCGCAAGCAGATCGACGACTACACCAAGTTCGTCGGCATCTACGGTGCCAAGGGCCTGGCGTACATCAAGGTCAACGAGCGTGCTGCCGGCGTTGACGGTCTGCAATCGCCGATCGTGAAAAACATCCCGCTGGACAACCTCAATGCGATCCTTGATCGCGTTGGCGCGGTTGACGGCGACATCGTGTTCTTCGGCGCCGACAAGGCGAAGATCGTCAGCGAAGCCCTGGGCGCGCTGCGGATCAAGCTGGGTCACGACCTGAACCTGCTGACCTGCAAGTGGGCACCGATGTGGGTCATCGACTTCCCGATGTTCGAAGAGAACGATGACGGCAGCTTCTCTGCGCTGCACCATCCGTTCACCGCACCGAAGTGCTCGCCGGAAGAGCTGGTAGCCAACCCGTCTGGCGCTCTGTCCCGTGCCTACGACATGGTACTGAACGGCACCGAGCTGGGCGGCGGTTCGATCCGTATCCACCGCAAGGAAATGCAGCAAGCGGTATTCCGTCTGTTGGGTATCAACGAAGCGGAACAGGAAGAGAAATTCGGCTTCCTGCTCGATGCACTGAAGTACGGTGCACCGCCGCACGGTGGTCTGGCCTTCGGTCTTGACCGTCTGGTGATGCTGATGACCGGCGCCCAGTCGATCCGTGAAGTGATCGCCTTCCCGAAAACCCAGAGTGCTGCCGACGTGATGACGCAGGCTCCGGGTGTGGTGGACGCCAAGGCCTTGCGCGAGTTGCACATTCGTTTGCGCGAAACTCCAAAGGCTGAGTAAGACGGGCCTGAAGGCGCATCTTCGGATGCGCCTTTTTTCTTTCTGTAAAGACTGAAAACCGGTCGAGATTTTTTGTTTGCTGGCCGCTGCGAGAGCAGGGCGGGCAACGTTTCAAAGAGAATTCGGAGCGAGATATGGCGGGTCATTCGAAGTGGGCGAACATCAAGCACCGCAAAGAACGTCAGGATGCCAAGAAAGGCAAAATCTTCACCAAGTGGATTCGTGAGCTGACCGTCGCTGCTCGTCAGGGCGGTGGCGATCCGGGCTCCAACCCACGCTTGCGTCTGGCGCTGGACAAGGCCCTCGGCGCGAACATGAGCCGCGACATCATTGATCGTGCGGTTGCCCGTGGTGCCGGTGCTGCCGATACCGACGATATGGTCGAGCTGAGCTGCGAAGGCTATGGCCCGGGCGGAGTGGCGGTGTTGGTCGAGTGCATGACCGACAACCGCAACCGCACCGCTGCGGCCGTGCGTCATGCGTTCAGCAAGTGTGGTGGTAATCTGGGTACCGACGGTTCTGTGGCGTATCTGTTCGAACGTAAAGGGCAAATCTCCTTCGCGCCGGGCGTTGATGAAGACGCGCTGATCGAAGCGGCAATGGAAGCCGACGCTGACGACGTGGTCACCCACGAAGACGGCTCGATCGACGTGTTCACCTCGTTCTCCAGCTTCTATGCGGTACGTAACGCGCTGGAAGCGGCGGGCTTCAAGGGTGATGACGCGGAAATCGTCATGCAGCCGACCACCAGTGCCGAACTGGATCTGGAAGGTGCCGAGAAGGTGCTCAAGCTGATCGACATGCTTGAGGATCTGGATGACGTGCAGAACGTCTACTCCAACGCGGACATTCCGGAAGAAGTGGCTGCTCAGCTCGGTTAAGAGCGGCTACGATTCAATGTGGGAGCTGGCTTGCCAGCGATGGCGTCGGCACATCAGACAGTGATGGTGCCTGACACTCCGTCATCGCTGGCAAGCCAGCTCCCACATTTGTTTTTGTGTTACTTCGAACCAGCAGGCCTATGACTTTAATTCTTGGTATTGACCCCGGTTCGCGCATCACCGGTTACGGCATTGTTCGCGATACCGGGCGCGGCGGCTGCATCTACGTGGCTTCGGGTTGTATTCGTACCGGCGCCGGCGAGTTGCATGAGCGCCTGCAAATCGTTTATCGCGGCGTACGCGAGATCATTCAGACTTACGGCCCGATCACCATGGGCATCGAAAAAGTGTTCATGGCGAAAAACGCCGATTCGGCGCTGAAGCTCGGGCAGGCCCGGGGGGCCGCTATCGTCGCGGGTGCCGAGGAGTGTCTGGAAATTGCCGAGTACACCGCAACCCAGGTCAAACAGGCCGTGGTCGGCACCGGCGCCGCCAATAAAGAACAAGTGCAGATGATGGTCATGCACATGCTCAAGCTGACCAGCAAACCGCAAATCGATGCTTCCGACGCCCTGGCGATTGCCATTTGTCACGCCCACACCCGTTCCAGCCTGTTGCCGCATGGCTTGGGAACGGCACGCAGTCGTGGCGGGCGCCTGCGTCTCTGATAGCATCAGCATCAATTTTTCCGGAAACGGAGTTTCGCGCCTGAGTCGTCGGCCTGAAGCTCTCCTTTCGTCAGTCGCCAGCCCCACGCTGGCCAACGCTCAAGGATCTGAAACGTGATTGGACGCTTGCGCGGCACCCTGGCTGAGAAACAGCCGCCGCACCTGATTCTCGATGTAAACGGCCTCGGGTATGAGCTGGAAGTGCCCATGACCACGCTTTATCGTCTGCCGTCGGTCGGTGAACCGCTGACCTTGCACACCCATTTAGTCGTACGCGAAGACGCGCAGTTACTCTATGGCTTCGCCGGCAAGCGTGAGCGAGACTTTTTTCGCGAGTTGATCCGTCTCAATGGTGTCGGGCCGAAATTGGCCTTGGCATTGATGTCGAGCCTGGAAGTCGATGAGCTGATCCGCTGCGTGCAATCCCAGGACACCTCGGCGCTGACCAAGGTGCCGGGTGTCGGCAAGAAAACTGCCGAGCGTCTGCTGGTCGAGTTGAAGGACCGCTTCAAGGCCTGGGAAACTTCGCCGGCAATGTTTGCGCTGGTGCCAAACCAGCCTGACGGCCCGGCGCCGGTCAATACCGCCGAAAACGATGCGGTCAGCGCGCTGATTTCGCTGGGTTACAAGCCGCAGGAAGCGAGCAAGGCGATTTCCGCGATCAAGGACAAGAATTTGAGCAGTGAAGACATGATCCGCCGCGCCCTGAAGGGAATGATTTAAGTGATTGAAGCTGATCGTCTGATCACCGCCGCGCACAGCCCGCGTGAGCGCGAAGAAGTCCAGGACCGGGCCATTCGCCCGGTCAGTCTGGCCGATTACATTGGCCAGCCGACTGTCCGCGAGCAGATGGAACTGTTCATCCAGGCCGCCCGTGGCCGCAACGAATCCCTCGATCACACGCTGATCTTCGGCCCGCCGGGTCTGGGCAAGACCACGCTCGCCAATATCATCGCCCAGGAAATGGGCGTATCGATCAAGAGCACCTCGGGCCCGGTACTTGAGCGCCCAGGTGATCTGGCCGCGCTGTTGACCAATCTTGAACCGCACGACGTGCTGTTCATCGATGAAATCCATCGTCTGTCGCCTATCGTCGAAGAAGTGCTGTACCCGGCGATGGAAGATTTTCAGCTCGACATCATGATCGGTGAAGGGCCGGCGGCGCGTTCGATCAAGCTTGATCTGCCACCGTTCACCCTGGTCGGGGCAACCACTCGCGCCGGCATGCTGACCAATCCGCTGCGTGACCGATTCGGTATCGTCCAGCGTCTGGAGTTCTACAGCACTGCGGATCTGTCGACGATCGTCAGTCGCTCGGCGAATATCCTCGGTTTGCCGCTGGACCCGGAAGGCGCTTTCGAGATCGCGCGACGTGCCCGTGGTACGCCACGAATCGCCAATCGCTTGTTGCGTCGGGTGCGAGATTTCGCCGAAGTGCGCGCCAAGGGCCACATCACCAAGTCCGTTGCGGACCTGGCGTTGAACCTGCTGGACGTCGACGAACACGGTTTCGATCACCAGGATCGACGCTTGTTGCTGACCATGATCGAGAAGTTCGATGGCGGGCCGGTAGGCATCGACAGCCTGGCCGCAGCCATCAGTGAAGAACGCCATACCATTGAAGACGTGCTGGAGCCGTATCTGATTCAGCAGGGCTACATCATGCGCACGCCACGGGGCAGGGTGGTAACGCGGCATGCGTATCTGCATTTCGGTTTAAACATTCCGTCACGAATGGGGGAGATGCCCGTGGTAGACGAGTTCCTCGATGCAGTAGACGATTAGTACACATCGATTTGCGATTTATTCAGCGTTTGTACTGTCACAGGACGGTACTTTTGCGCTAAGGCGCTTAAAGAATGAAAAAACAGTTGTCTGGCCGGATTGGCAACCTGAGGAGTAAGCACTAGAGTATGCGCGCGCAAAACGGGCTTGAGCCGTTCGCACATCGTTGTCGCGTTTATTACGAGGACACCGATGCGGGCGGCATCGTGTATTACGTTAATTACCTCAAGTTTATGGAACGGGCTCGAACCGAGCGGCTCCGCGAGCTGGGCTTTGCCCAGTCGGCGCTGGCAGGTGAGGACCTGTTGTTTGTCGTGCATTCCAGCGAAGCGCGCTACCACGCGCCGGCGCGACTGGACGACGAGCTTCTGGTAAGTGCAGATGTAATCGAATTGAACCGTGCCAGCCTGCGCTTCAAACAGCAGGTCAGGCGGGCAACGGATAATGTGCTGCTCTGTGAAGGGCAGTTTTTGGTGGCCTGTGTGCGCACCGACAGTTTGAAACCCCGGGCCCTTCCCGAAGACTTGCGTGCGGCCTTCGCCGACGCGGTCGGCCCGGGTACACACTCAAAGCAGGAGATAAAGCGTGGAAGCTAACGTCGTCGACCATTCCTCCAT
>NZ_JBIUXX010000017.1:2070-3499 GCF_044744235.1 Pseudomonas sp. NPDC087346 | reverse complement strand
CCAGAATCAGCATTACCAACTGCACCACGATGCTGGCATTGTCGACCATTCCTCCATGTGGAGCCTGGTCAGCAATGCCAGCATCGTGGTGCAGTTGGTAATGCTGATTCTGGTGGCCGCATCGGTGACCTCATGGATCATGATCTTTCAGCGCAGCAATCTGCTGCGCGCCGGTCGACGCGCCCTGGAGAGCTTCGAAGAGCGCTTCTGGTCGGGTATCGACCTGTCCAAGCTGTACCGTCAGGCGGGCAGCAACCCTGATCCGGATTCGGGTGTGGAGCAGATCTTCCGCGCCGGCTTCAAGGAATTCTCCCGTCTGCGTCAGCAGCCAGGCGTTGATCCTGAAGCGGTCATGGAAGGCGTGGCGCGTGCCATGCGCGTTGCCATCTCCCGCGAAGAAGAGAAGCTCGAGCAGAGCCTGCCATTCCTCGCCACCGTTGGTTCGGTCAGCCCGTATATCGGCCTGTTCGGTACCGTATGGGGCATCATGAACTCCTTCCGTGGTCTGGCCAGCGCTCAACAAGCGACCCTGGCGACCGTGGCTCCGGGTATCGCCGAAGCCCTGATCGCCACCGCGATCGGTCTGTTCGCCGCAATCCCGGCCGTTATCGCCTACAACCGTTTTGCTGCCCGCAGCGAAACCTTGCTGGGCCGCTACTACACCTTCGCCGACGAGTTCCAGGCGATCCTGCACCGCAAAGTGCACACCAGCGAAGAATAAGCAGGTAAATCCCAATGGCTTTAATCGCTCGAGCGCGCAAAAAGCGCAAGCCGGTCGCCGAGATGAACGTGGTGCCATACATCGACGTGATGCTGGTACTGCTGGTCATCTTCATGGTGACTGCGCCGATGCTCAATCAGGGCGTGAAAGTTGATCTGCCCAAGGTTTCCAGCGAAGCCTTGCCGCAGGACAACAACACTCAGGTCCTGACCATTTCGATCAAGGCTGACAAGACCTATTACTGGAACCTTGGCAGCGAAGTCGACACCGAGAAGCAACAGGACAGGGCGATGACCCTGCCACAGATGACCGATGCGGTGACCAAGATCATTCGCGCCGGCACCGAAGGCGGCAAGCGTACCCAAGTGTTCATCCGCGGTGACAAAACCGTCGACTATGGTTCCGTCATGGGCGCCATGGGCGGGCTGCAGAAAGCCGGGGTCGGTAATGTTGGCTTGATTACCGAGGCGCCCTGATGCAGCAACAGCGAGAGCCGTCCGCCTCGGAAAGCTACTTCTGGCCTAGTGTTCTGGCAATTGTCCTGCACGTGCTGGTATTCGGCATGCTGTTCGTCAGTTTCGCGTTCACTCCGGAGCTGCCGCCGGCCAAGCCGATTGTCCAGGCGACCCTGTACCAACTGAAATCGAAAAGTCAGGCAACCACCCAAACCAATCAGAAGATTGCGGGTGAGGCGAAGAAATCCGCCGC
>NZ_JBIUXX010000017.1:0-2060 GCF_044744235.1 Pseudomonas sp. NPDC087346 | reverse complement strand
AAAAATACAGCCAACCACCAAAACAAAACAGAAAATAGAAGAAGAGGATAAGAAAAACGACGAGAGCCAGAACGAAGTCGAGCAGATGGAACAGAAAAAGGTCGAGCAGGAAGCGGTGAAAGCTGCGGAACAAAAGAAAGAAGAAGCGGCTCAAAAGGCCGAGGAAGCCAAGAAGGCTGATGAGGCGAAGAAAACGGACGAGGCGAAAAAGGCAGATGATGCCAAAAAAGCCGACGACGCGAAGAAAGCCGAAGCCAAAAAGGTCGAAGAGAAACAATTGGCTGATATAGCCAAGAAGAAGGCTGAAGAAGAGGCCAAGGAAGAAGCCAAGAAAGAGGCTGCTGAAGAGGCCAAGAAGAAGATCGTCGAAGACGCGAAGAAGAAAGCCGCCGAAGACGCCAAGAAGAAAGCTGAAGCTGACGAGGCGAAGAAGAAAATCGCCGAAGACGCGAAGAAGAAAGCTGCTGCCGATGCTGCGAAGAAAAAATCGCAGGATGCGGCGCGTAAATCTACCGAAGACAAAAAGGCTCAGGCCTTGGCAGATTTGCTTTCCGACACGCCGCAGCGCGAGCAGGCCATGGCTGATGAGCAGGGTGACGAAGTCGCGGGCAGTTTCGATGACCTGATTCGTGCGCGAGCAGCGGAAGGTTGGGCTCGTCCACCTTCGGCACGCAAAGGCATGACGGTCGTGCTGCAAATCGGCATGTTGCCGGACGGTACGGTGACCTCGGTCAGCGTGTCCAAATCCAGTGGCGACGGTCCGTTCGATGCTTCGGCAGTCGCAGCGGTCAAGAATATTGGACGATTGACGGAAATGCAGGGAATGAAGCCGAGCGATTTCGCTCCGTATCGTTCATTCAAGATGACATTCACACCTGAGGATCTAGCCTTGTGAGAAACCTTCTTCGAGGAATGCTGGTCGTGATCTGCTGCATGGCAGGGTTCGCGGCAGCAGATGAAAAGAACATTCTGGTCACCAGCGGTAGCGATCGGGCCACTCCGATCGCTGTTGTACCGTTCGGTTTCCAGGGCGGCGCTGTGCTGCCGGATGACATGGCTGAAATCATTGGTAACGATTTGCGTAACTCGGGCTACTACTCGCCGATTCCAAAGCAAAACATGATCAGCCAGCCAAGCCAGCCGAGCGAAATCATCTTCCGTGACTGGAAGGCGGTAGGTGCTCAATACATGATGGTCGGCAGCATTGCGCCGGCCGGCGGCAAGCTGCAAGTGCAGTGGGCTTTGTTCAACGTCGCCACCGAGCAAAAAGTGGCTGACGGCAGTGTTTCCGGTACCACCGAGCAACTGCGGGACATGGCGCACTACATCTCCGACCAGTCGTTCGAAAAACTCACCGGTATCAAAGGTGCGTTTTCGACCCGTCTGCTATACGTGACGGCTGAACGCTTCTCCGAGAAGAACACCCGTTACACACTGCAGCGCTCGGACTATGACGGCGCCCGCGCAGTGACTCTGCTGCAATCGCGCGAGCCGATCCTGTCGCCGCGTTTCGCACCGGATGGCAAGCGCATCGCTTATGTTTCGTTTGAACAGAAGCGTCCGCGCATCTTCATGCAGAACATCGACACCGGTCGCCGCGAGCAGATCACCAACTTCGAAGGCCTGAACGGCGCGCCTGCCTGGTCGCCGAATGGTGATCGTCTGGCGTTCGTGCTGTCGAAAGACGGCAACCCGGATATCTACGTGATGAATCTTGCTTCACGTCAGATCAACCGCGTGACCGCAGGTCCTGGCATCAACACCGAACCGTACTGGGGTAAAGATGGTTCGACCATCTACTTCACGTCCGACCGTGGCGGCAAACCACAGATCTACAAGACCAGCGCAAGTGGTGGCGGTGCCGAACGTGTGACATTCATCGGCAACTACAACGCCAACCCGAAGCTTTCGGCTGATGAAAAGACTCTGGTGATGATCCATCGCCAGGACGGATTCACCAATTTCAAGGTGGCGGCTCAGGATTTGCAGCGCGGAAGCGTAAAAATCCTAACTGATAGCACTCTGGACGAGTCGCCTACTGTTGCGCCCAACGGCACCAT
>NZ_JBIUXX010000016.1:110936-111449 GCF_044744235.1 Pseudomonas sp. NPDC087346 | reverse complement strand
AGGTCACCTTCAACCCGTTTGAGGAGTTCCATCCCCAGCTCCTGGTGGGCCATCTCACGGCCGCGGAATCGCAAGGATACCTTGGCCCTGTCCCCATCACTCAGGAAACGTACCAGGTTGCGCAGTTTTACCTGGTAATCCCCTTCCTCCGTCCCTGGACGAAACTTGATTTCTTTAACCTGAATCTGCTTCTGGTTTTTCTTTGCAGCGGCAACCTGTTTCTTCTTTTCGAAGATCGATTTGCCGTAGTCCATCAGCTTGCAAACAGGTGGTACTGCATCGGCGGAAATTTCCACCAGATCCAGTTTGGCCTCTTCAGCCTTAAGAAGCGCGTCTTCAATTGACACAATCCCAAGCTGTTCACCTTCAGCACCAATTAACCGAACCTCGCGTGCAGAGATATTCTCGTTGATCGGGGCTTTCGGTGCAGCTCGTTTATCTTGTCTCATTTCACGCTTAATAATAATTACTCCGAATCTGGGCGACCACGCCGGGAAACCGCTTGGGATTGTG